>DASXTW010000001.1:0-5283 GCA_036505215.1 Actinomycetota bacterium
AAGTGCATGAGTCGCGGGGTTCCGCGTTCCATGACCTCCCGGGCGGCCTCGCGGACATCTCCCTCCAGGCAGCCTCCACTGATCGTGCCCACCGGCTTGCCGTGTTCGGGGATGAGGAGCCGCGCCCCTTCCCGCCGGTAGGTCGAGCCCTTCACTCCGACGATCGTGGCCAGCGCCATTCGGTCGCCCCGGGCCCGGCCCTGCTCGATCGCGCCCAGCACATCCTGCAGCTCACTCATGTCTTCCTAGCGTACCGCTGCGGGCATGATGAAAATGCCCTGTGTCCACTCGCCACTTCGGGGGGTACCGGTCGGCTTCGCCTCGCTGCTCGAGCCCACCGAGCCCCTTTCACTACATATCCTTTGGGCATGGAGGTCGCTGAGGGGGTCCGGCTGGTCGAACTTCGGGTGCTGGACGGCCCGAACCTCTACTTCACGAGACCGGCTCTCAAGCTCACCCTGGCCGTACCGGAGTGGCTGGAGCTCGACGAACCCCGAGCCGCGTCGCTGGCCGCCGCTGTTGGCCTGCGGGGAACAGACCCTGATTCCTCGCCGACCACCCGCGTCCGGCCCGGTCCCCCCAGGACCCAGCACCGTCTGCGTTTCGTGGCCCGAGTGGCCGCCCACGTAACCCGGTCGCTGGCCTCCACCGCGGGGACCTCGCTCGCCGTCCGATCAAGACCGGGTCCGGATGCCGACAAGGTCGTGGTGGCTTTCCCCTGGCGCCGTCGCACCTCGGCCGAAGCCCTGGGGACAGAGGTAGCAGAGCTGCTCCGGGCGATCGTCCGAAGCAGGCGATCGTTCGAGCGAATGCTGGCCGAGGCGGCCCAGCGCCTTGCGTCGGCCGACCCTGGTCCGACCCCATCCGTTCCCGATCCGATCATCCCGGTGATCGCGATCACAGGGACGAACGGCAAGACCACGTGTGTGCGGGCCCTGGCGCACATCGTTCAGACGGCCGGACTCAGCGTGTCCTACTCGTCGACCGACGGCGTGTACTTCAATGGGCAGCTTGTCGAGGAGGGTGACTATTCCGGGTTCGGCGGAGCGGCCCGAGCTCTGTCGCAGCCCGGCGTGGACGTGACCGTGTTGGAGACGGCGCGAGGCGGGATCCTCCTGCGCGGGATTGGCACGATGCACAACACCGTAGCCGTGGTCACCAACGTCTCCGCTGACCACCTCGGCCTGCACGGGATCAATTCGCTCGACCAGCTCGCCGAGGTGAAGTCGACCATCACCCGCATCACCCGCCCAGACGGATGGGACGTCCTGAACGCCGACGACCCCAGGGTCCTTGCCATGCGGCGGGGGATTCGCGGGAGGCCGTGGGTCTTCTCGCGCGACCCGGATCACCCCGCGATCCGCACCGTCGTTTCCGAGGCCGGGCGGGCAACCACCGTGATCGACGGACAGCTCACCTACTTCACCGGGGGGATGCGATCTCATCCGCTGCTGCCCCTCGAGGACGTCCCTCTGACACTGGCCGGAATCTCCACCCACAACACCCAGAACGCGATGGCCGTGGCGTCGGCTGCCCTGGGGATCGGTCTCTCGGAGGAGACGGTGGTGAAGGGCCTGCGCACGTTCGTCCTGGACCCCGAAACCAACCCGGGCCGGACCAATCTGTTCGAGCTCGATGGGCGGATCGTGGTGGCGGACTACGCCCACAACGAAGCGGGGATGACAGGACTGGTCGAGACCTGCCGGGGCCTTCGACAGCCAGGCGGAGAGATCTGGCTGGCCTTCTCTTCGGCGGGCGATCGGACGAACGAGATCCTGCACGGCCTCGGCTACCTCGCCGCCCGAGGAGCCGACCACGTGGCCGTTTTCGATCTCCTTCGTTACCTCAGGGGGCGGGAGCGCCAGGACCTCGTGGATCGCTTGACGGCTGGTGCGGTGGACGGCGGAGCCGTGGACGTTCCCCTCTTCGAAGACGAGCTCTACGCCCTTCGGTGGATGCTGGAGTCCTCGACCCCAGGGGACGTCGTCGCGGTCACCGCGCTCGACAAGCGCCAGGAGATCTTCGCCTTGATGAAGGAACGCGGCGGCGTTCGGATCGAGCCAGACCGGGTTCGGCAGCTCGCCCGTCGAGCCAGGGCCCGACGCTGAGTCGGCGAATCGAGCGGGAACGCATCCCCTCTTTGCCTCGTCCAACGTACAACCAAGCAAAGGGAGGTGCTCCCGTGGGCATCCGAAAGAAGTTCGGGTTCGCGTTCATCTCGTTCCTGCCTTTGGTCGGGCTTGTCGGGGCGGCCTGTGGGGGAGGAATGAAAGCGGCCACGAGCGGGGCGCCGGCGCCCTTCGCAGGGCGTGAGGGCGGCTCGCCGGCCGGCGGAGGCCCGGTTGCGGCTACGAGCCCCGCCCCCGGCGCAGCCTCCGTGTTGGACGAGTTCCAGCTTCCCGGGATCAGCCAGAGGATCATCAAGACGGCGAGCGTGACCGTCCAGGTGAAGAAGGACAGCTTCCAGCAGAGGTTCCAGCAAGCGGCGATGGTGGCCAGTAGCCACGGCGGGTTCATCTCATCCTCCCGGACGAGCGAGGGCAAGCGTCCCTCCGGGGTCTTGGTCATCCGTGTACCCGCTTCGCAATTCGAGGCGACCATGGGGGAGCTGAAGGCCCTGGGGACGGTCAAGGGTGAGCAGGTCTCCGGCGAGGACGTGACCGCCCAGTTCGTCGATCTTCAGGCCCGGCTGCGCAACTGGGAAGCCCAGGAGAGCGTTCTCCTTCGGCTGATGCGGCAGTCCAGGACCATCGAGGACAGCCTGAAGGTCCAGCGGACGCTCCAGGACGTCCAGCTCGCCATCGAAGAGATCCGCGGGCAACTCCGAGTCCTGTCCGACCAGACGGAACTGTCGACGATCACGCTGTCGATGGCCGAGGCGGCACCCGTCGCCCCGAAGCCGAAGGAAGAAGAGCTCACGTTCGTGCGGGCCTGGCGTCAGGCCATCCACGCGATCGCGGCCGTGTTCGCGGCAGTGGTCATCGGCCTCGGGTACGTGATCCCGATCGGGTTGGTCGCCCTCGCGCTGCTGCTGGCATGGCTGGGCTACAGGAGGCTTCGCCAGAGGGTCGTCCCAGGTACCCCGTCGGGTACGGTTTAGCTCCCCGACCAGCTCGGATGTTTGGGCTCAGGCCTGTTGGGACAGTGGCAGCCGGACCGTGAACTGGCAGCCCGGCCCGTGGTTGCGCACGCTGATCACGCCGCGGTGGGCCTCGACGATGCCTCGAGCGATGGCGAGCCCCAGTCCCGCCCCGCCATCCGACCCGGGCGTTCGGGCCGGCTCCCCACGGAAGGCGAGATCGAAGACGCGGCCAAGGACCGGCTCGGGGATCCCTCCGCACTCGTCCGCCACAGAGACGTAGGCTTCGGCGCCGTCGAGACCCGCCTCCACCCAGACCGCCCCATCGCTGGGAGTGTGCTGGATGGCGTTGTCCAGCAGGTTCCGTAGCACCCGGGCCACTTTGGACGGCGACAGCTCCAGCTCGGGTCCCGCTCCTTTGAGCTGTCCTTTCAACCGCACGCCTCGGGCACGGGCAGATGGGACGGCGGCGGAGATCGCGTCCGAGACCAGGTCCCCCAGGGAGACCCGTTCCATCTGCAGGCGAAGGGCTCCGGCGTTGATCACGCTCAGCTCGAACAGCTCGTCGACCAGATGGGCCAGTCGCTCGCTCTCGATCCGAAGCGTGCGGTAGTAGCGACCGACGGTCTCCGGGTCCTCCACGACGCCATCCTCAAGCGCCTCGGCCATCGCTCGGATCCCGGCGAGCGGCGTGCGGAGGTCGTGCGAGACCCACGCGGTCAGCTCTCGGCGTGATGCCTCGAGAGCCCGTTCCTTCTTCCGGGCCTCGTCCAGCCTTCGGGCCATCGAGTCCAGCTCCCGGGCCAAGGCGGCAAACTCCCCGGTGGGGGGCTCGGTCACGGTGGCTCCGAGGTCTCCGTCTCCGATGCGGCGGGCCGCTTCACCCAACGACCTGCCGGCGGCGCTCACCCGGCGGCCCAGGACGAGGGCAACCAGCCCTCCGATCGTCCCTGCTGCCAGGAGGATCACCAGCAGGGTGTGCAGGTCGTGCCGGGAGATGAACATCGCCTGGGCAGCGGCCATCGCTCCCGCCCCAACCGCCGCCACCGAGGCCAGCGCCACCACCGTCAGCTGGATGCCGAGCGGCCGACGGCGCAGCGCGTACAGGAGGATCGTTCCGCCGACGCCGACCAGTACCGCCGAGCCCCCGGCGATGGCAGCCAGTTCGAGGGCTTCTCCTGCGGGCATGTTGAACGCGATCGACGTGGCCGTGGTGGCAACGGCCCCGAGGGCTCCCACGATGACGAGAGCTCGAACGGTGGGCATTCGAAGCCTCTGCCTCACGGCTGGAATCGGTAGCCGACGCCCCATACGGTCTGGATCCTCGTCGGCGAGCTGGGGTCAGCCTCGATCTTTTCCCGAAGCCGGCGAACGTGCACGGTCACCGTCGACGTGTCCCCAAACGTGTAGCCCCAGACGTGCTCGAGCAGCTCCTCCCGGCGGAAGACCTGGTGGGGGTGTTGCATGAGGAACACCAGCAGGTCGAACTCGCGAACGGTCAGCGAGACGGGCTGTCCGGCCACGCGGACATCTCGGGACGAAAGGTCGATCTCCAGACCTGAAGCTGCCAGCATCTGGCCTGCCCCGGCAGATACGGAGGAGCCGCCTTCGGCCCGGCGCAGGACCGACTTCACCCGCGCCGTCAGCTCCCGAGGTGAGAACGGCTTTCCGACGTAATCGTCCGCGCCGAGCTCCAGCCCCATGACCCGATCGTGCTCGTCCCCTCGGGCCGTCAGCATGATGACCGGCACCGGGGCGAACGACCTGACGCGACGGAAGACCTCAAGGCCGTCGAGCCCAGGGAGCATGAGATCGAGGATCATCAGGTCCGGGGGATCGGCGGCGACCTTATCGAGCGCCGAGATGCCGTCCTCGACCGCCTCCACGTCGAAGCCGTCGCGCTCCAGGTAGCGGGCCACAACCTCCGCCACGGTCGGGTCGTCCTCGACGACGAGGACCCGAGAACGGCGCTTCATGTCCTCCATGATGGCAGCGGACGACTCCGTTCCCATCGCGTATCGAAGCTACTACCCGCGCAAGCACCACCCATGCCTTCGCTCGAACCGTAAGCAACTCGTAATGGCGCGAGGGGGCGAGAGACTTAACCGGCCGATACCCTGGAACGGAAGCGGCAACGCGGGAGTCGGACAGCAGACGTGGCCAAGACGGATATGAACCGAGAGGGCAAGCTCGCTGCCGGGCAT
>DASXTW010000002.1:0-2370 GCA_036505215.1 Actinomycetota bacterium
GTGATGGAATCCGAGTATTGGCACCCTTCAGGGGAATTAGAGCTGTTGCGCCACCTCAAAGACGTTCCCCTCAGGGTCCTGGAAGTAGCACCAGTACTGGCCTGACTCGGGGCCGCCCTCGATCTCTGTCATCTGCTTCACCTCTCGCGCCAGAAGCTCTCCCACCGTTGCGCGAATGTCTTCGACGGCAAAACCCTCAAGGGCACACAAACCGCTGATCGTCGCCTTGGGCAGCGCGTTCTTAGGATCGGCCCTCCTTCTCGTGGGAGGTTGGGCCCGTGCTCTTCGCGTTCGCGTACCTGTTGCTGCGCCGTCTGTTCCAACTTGTCGCTAGTTCCTCCAGTCATCTGAGCAGCGACGTCCAAGTAGTGGTCCTTCGCCATCAGCTGATGCTCCTCAAGCGCAAAGCGGGCCGCCCCCGTCTTCGCCGCCGCGACCGATTGTTCATGGCGGCCATGAGCAAGACCCTCCTTCGCGCTCGGTGGTCGTCGTTCGTGGTCAGCCCGCGGACGCTCCTTCGGTGGCACCGGGAGCTGGTTCGGAGGAAGTGGACATTCAGGCGGACCTCCGTGGGCGGCAGGCCGCCGATCACCGATGAGGTTCGGGAGCTCATCGTGCGGATGGGGAGGGACAATCCCAGGTGGGGGTGCCTTAGGATCCGGGGCGAGCTCGCCAAGCTAGGCATCAGGGTCTCGGCGACGAGGATCCGCACGCTGCTTCGCGGGAACGGCCTGGGCCCCGCTCCCAGGCGAGCCGGCCCCACCTGGAGCGAGTTCCTCCGGGCTCAGGCCCGAGGGATCCTGGCGTTGGACTTCTTCACTGTCGAGACGCTTTCGCTTCGCACCCTGTGCGTGCTTTTCGCCATCGAGCTCCGGTCTCGCCGTGTGCACATCCTCGGCGTTACCCGGAACCCCGACTCATCGTGGGTGACCCAGCAGGCTCGCAATCTGGCGGTGGGGGAGCGGCTCCAAGCGGTCCGGTTCGTGATCCGGGACCGGGACGCCAAGTTCTCCGGCCCCTTCGATGAGGTCTTCCGCTCCGAAGGCGTAAACATCGTCAAGACCCCGATCCGGGCTCCGCGAGCGAACGCATTCGCCGAACGGTGGGTACGCACGGTCCGGACCGAATGCTTGGACTGGATTCTGGTCTTCGGCCGCCGGCATCTGGAGCGAGTCCTTCGAACCTACACCTCTCACTACAACGCCCGAAGGCCGCATCGAGGCCTCGGCCTGAAGACGCCGGAACGACTGCGTGATCGAGCCCTTCGCTCGGACGGTAATGCCCGCGTCCGCAGGCGCGATTTGTTGGGCGGCTTGCTTCATGAGTACGAGCGTGCGGCCTGAGTTGGAGTTTCTGTGCCCTTCAGGAATCCGTTGAGGATCTGGCTCTGGGGGCCGTAGCAAAGGTGCTACACTTCGGGCATGCCTGATGTACCTGCCCGAGACCTGCGGAATGATGTCAGCGCCGTGCTCCGTCGAGTCGAGAAGGGGGAGCGGCTCCGGGTGACGGTCAGCGGTCGACCGGTGGCCGAGTTGGTGCCACTCGCCGCGCGGCCTCGATCTATGAGCTGGGACGCCTTCGTCCAAGGCAGCGAGGAATGGCGGGCGGACGCGGCGTTGGCTCGGGAGTTGGCAGACCTCCTTCCTGAGACCACCGACGACGTTCCGATCCCGTGACCGGCGGGCGAACCAGTGGACGCGTCGAGCTGGCCCTCGCTGACACGTCGGTCTTCATCGCCCTCGAACAGGAAAGGCCCCTGTCCGGCTCACCGCCCGAAGCCGTCGCGGTGTCGGTGATCACGGTGGGGGAGCTCCGACTCGGCGTCCTGGCCGCCAGCGATGGACCGACCCGAGCGCGCCGGCTGGAGACTCTCTCGCGGGCAGAGGGCCTCGAGCCGCTCCCCATAGATACGGCTGTCGCCCATGCCTGGGCGGCCTTGCGCCTGGCACTCCGAGACGGCGGCAAGCGGATGCCGCTCAACGATTCGTGGATCGCGGCGACGGCGATCGCAAACCATATCCCGGTCGTCTCTCAGGACGACGACTACGATGAGGTCCCGGGACTGCAAGTCATCCGGGTCTGACGACCGCTTTTACTCCAAGGGATACTCCCACGAAATGGAGTCGACTCCTGTGAACCGCCCCGGGTTCCAGGGAGGCTCTGATGTTCCCCCACGTCGGTGGAGTCGGTGATGTTCCCCCACTTCGGTGGAGTCGGCGTGTTTGATTCCTCATGCCTATTGACCCCCAAGAGGAGGTCGGCATGCCGAGGAGGTACCCGCCGAAGTTCAGACGCAAGGTGCTTGACCTGATCGCGTCGGGGAGGAAGGTAGCCGATGTCGCGCGCGACCTCGGTGTGAGCGGCCAGACC
>DASXTW010000003.1:0-1973 GCA_036505215.1 Actinomycetota bacterium
GGTCCAGTCCGGCTCGAGGAACTCGCGCTGCAGCGGGTAGTGGAGAGGTTGGGCCGCCGGGTGGGCGTGAGGTTCTCGGTGCCCTGGCCGCTCGGTGCTTCGCGGCAGGGGCTGGCCGGGCAGGGCTCGCTCTCGCTCCAGTTCCTGCATGATCCGGAATCGTACAACTTACGGTCAAATGGCGGCAATGCCGAAGTTATTTCGGAATTTTCCCCTGAAGCGCTATGATGTTCGGCGAAATGGACGATCGTGACAGATTGATCCTGGCCGTCCTGCAGGAGAACGCCCGAGCCACGTTCGGCGACATCGCCGAGCGCGTCCGTCTGTCCCCCTCTAGCGTCCACGACCGGGTCCGGAAGCTGGAGCAGGCCCGGATCATCAAGGGCTACCGGGCCGAGATCGACCCGGAGGCCGTCGGGCTTTTCGTCACCGCCCTCGTATCCGTGATGCCACTCGATCCCAAGCAGCCCGACGATCTGCCCGATCGCGTCGTCGAGTTCGCCGAGGTCGAGGACTGCCACTCCGTCGCCGGTGACGAGAACTACATCCTCAAGGTGCGAACCCGGACGACCTCCGACCTCGAGGACCTGCTTCGGCGGCTCAGGGAGAAGGCCGGCGTTCAGACCCGGACGACGGTGGTCCTGTCCACCCCGTTCGAGAATCGCCCGCTGGTTCCCTGACCAGGACCGCCCCCCATTGTCTCGATGTCACTGGTCACGGCTAACGTGTCCGCCGTGGGTCTTCGTATCATGCGGACGGCCTTGGCCCTGGCGGTCATCGGCATACTGGCCACAAGCTGCGCTGCCGGAGGCACCCCATCTTCGTCATCCGGCCGCTCCGCCGGCCGGGACGTCGTGCCGGTGACGAAGGTCACCGACGGCGACACCATCCACGTGACCTTTCAGGGCCACGACGAGAGAGTCCGTCTGATCGGAATCGACACGCCAGAAGTGCCCTGGTACGGGGGACGGGGCGAATGCTTCGGCGTCGAGGCCGGACTGTTCGCCCGAAGTCGCCTCGCCGGTCGCTCGGTCAGGCTCGAGTTCGATACCGATCGCCGGGACCGCTACGGGCGTCTGCTTGCCTACGTGTACGTGGACGGGCAGCTCTTCAATCTGGCGCTCGTGCGGCTTGGCTACGCTCGGGCCGATCCGGTCCCGCCGGATATTCGCTTGGCCCAGCAGTTCGCCAAGGCCGAGACCGAGGCCAGATCAGCCGGGCGCGGCCTCTGGTCGGCCTGCCCGTTGACTGAGGTTGACTGAGAACGCACCGGTCAGACGCCCGCGGCTATCAACTCTCCCACTCGGCCAATCCTCTCATCGGGTGGCCCAGGCCCCGCCCGATACCGGGTCCCGTCGGGATGGAACCACGTCACCGTGCCGTCCTGATCGCGTCGAAGGCTCCACCCGTACTCGTGCACCAGCTTGTGGTGGAACGAGCACACCAGCACCAGGTTGTCCAGATCGGTACGCCCTCCGCGCTCCCACCACACGATGTGGTGGGCCTGGGTATACCGGCGGTATCCGCAGCGTGGAAAGGTGCACTCGTGATCCCGGTACTTCAGCTGGCGGAGCATCCACGCGGTGGGCTCCCTCGACATCCGTCCCAGGCAAAGAGGCTGCCCCGATGAGTCCTCCAACACCACCTGGACCCTGCTGGTGCACAGCAGTCGCCGGGCGGTCTCGGGATGGATGGCCGGACCTCCTTCGATCTCGGAGCTGTGGAGCTCGCCTTCGATTCGTCCCCGCGGACACCTGGCAACGGTGCGCCCAGGCGCGCGTGGATGACCACGGTAGCCCGGTCGGGGTCGGGATCGGCAGCGATCCGGGCCGAAGCCAGGGCCAACCAGGGCGTCGGCCCTGCGGGCCTCGGCGTAGGAGCGATCCTCCTCACCCGGCATCACCGGGAGCTCCCGAGGACACCCCCTGGGCCCCGATGATGAGCCGTTCCTCGGTCTCCTGCGTAGCGAACCG
>DASXTW010000004.1:0-3380 GCA_036505215.1 Actinomycetota bacterium
GTCCTGGATCAAGGGAAGGTGCGCTTCGTCGGGACCGTCCCTCAGTTGATGGCGATCTCGGAGGTTCGCAGGTACGTGCTCCAGCTCGAGGGCCGAACCTCGGACGGGGCGATGCTCGTGTCCGCTGCCAACGAAGCACTCTCTCCCATGGCCACGGTATCGCTTGCCGAAGACTCGCAGGGCAGGAACTGCCTGCTCGATCTGGAGGATGGGGCGGTACTCGGCGATGCGATTTCGGCCATGACGGCAGCGGGGATCCGCGTACTGGCGTGCCGCGAGGATCGCTCGGGGATCGAGACCGCGTTCCTGAACCTCACCAAGAAGACCGATCCATGAGTCTGATGCCCGCGGCAACCGGCAGGGTAATCGCGCTGCGAGAGGACCTGGCCAAGGTGCCCGCGTTCTTCCGGCGGGATCTGCTGATCCTGTGGAGCTACCGAGCCGCCTTCTTCTCGGACTGGGTCAACATGCTCCTCCAGGTGATGGTGTTCTATTTCCTGAGCCGGATCGTCCCGAGCGACGCGCTACCGGAGTACGGGGGGCACCCCACGACGTACATCCAGTATGTGACGGTGGCCATCGCGCTGACGGCCTTCGTGTCGATCAGCCTGGGCCGGGTGACCACGGCGATCACCACCGAACAGAACCAGGGCACGCTGGAAGCCCTGCTGATGACGCCCACGGCATCATCGACGCTCCAGCTGGGGTGGGTCATGTACGACCTCCTGTACATCCCGCTCCGGACGGCCGTGTTCCTCATCTTGATGAGCCTGTTGCTTGGGGTCACGCTCTCTCCCGCCGGTATCCTTCCCACAGTTGTGATGTTCATCCCGTTCATCCCGTTTGTCTGGGGTATCGGCGTCATCAGCGGTGCAATCATCCTCACCTTTCGCCGGGGTCATGGTCTCGTGGGAGGATCGGTCGTGCTTCTCACGTTGACGTCTGGAGCCTATTTCCCGACCCACTACCTCCCGGGCTGGCTCCAGAAGCTCGCCGAGTTCAATCCGATGACCCGAGTTCTAGACGGCGCCCGCGAGGCATTGCTCGGCCACCCCGACTGGTCCCTTGTCTGGAGCGTGGTACCCCCGCTTCTCCCGCTTGCGGCCGTTTCGATCTCGCTCGGCGTGATCGCCTTTCGACTGGCGCTGGCCAGGGAACGTCGGCGGGGCACCCTCGGCCTTTACTGATCGAGCGTGTGATTCCTGAGTTCTTGCATCAGCGTCGCTCGCCTTGCGCTCTGTTGGCCAAGCTCGCAGGGACTTCCCAATTCGGGGTGGCTCGAATACGCGCCCCGTGCTATATCCTCTCCCCCAGCTTCGCGAACAACGAGATCGAGCCGACATCAACCGATCACGAGGGCTCGGTGAGGTGACCCTTCCCGCCGGGGATTCGCACGACGCCGAGACGACGCGCTGGTCCCCCGAGCAGCAGCAGGCGTACGCATGGCGAGAGGTGTACAGCCAGACCGATGTGACGAGCCTCGTCCAGCAGCATCGCCTGCGGCTGGCATTGGAGTGGATCGATTCCCTGGCCCTTCCCGCGGAATCGTGCGTTCTGGACGCAGGGTGCGGGGCGGGCGCGATGGCGATCGAGATGTCTCGTCGCGGGACAGTCGTATCTGCAGTCGACATCTCAATTCCGATGCTCATCGAGGCTCGCTCGTGGAGTGGAGAGGGAGCCACACGCAGACGAGTCTCCTTCGGCGCCGGTGACGTCCAGGCTCTCCCGTTCCGCGATGAGTCGTTTCGCCTCGTCGTCGCCCTCGGCGTGGTCCCGTGGGCGAGCGATCCCCGAGCTGCACTGCTCGAGATGGGCCGTGTGCTGGAGCCGGGGGGCTTCTTGGTCGTGAGCGCGACCAACAGGTGGAGTCTTATCCGCTTGCTGGATCCCCACCCGCTCCGCAACCCTCTCCTCGACCCCATCAAGCGCCTGGCGGAAGCACTACTGCCGGCAGTCATGACGGCGCGGCGTGAACGGATCACCATCCACTCGCTCGAGGGGTTCGATCGGCTCCTGCGCGCCACTGACCTGGAACCGCTCCGGAGCCGCTCGTATGGCTTCGGGCCCTTGACTTTGTTCCGGCGTGCCATCCTCCCCGAGAGGATGGCCGTCAGCCTTCATCGTCGGCTTCAAACGCTTGCCGATCACGACATCCCAGGCCTCCGGTCGCTCGGATCCCAGTACCTGGTTCTGTGTAAGAAGCAGGGCCCACGTTCCTCGTTCTGACTCGCAGGGCAAGCCACGAGTTAGACGATTTGGACCCGACGCGGGTCATCACCTCCATCTGCAGTCAGCCTGCTTCGGGAACGGGTCCCGATCGACGGCATGGCCGGCGACCACGTGTGCGAGCTTCGCGTGCAGGCTGGCTTGCACTTTGGTGTCCCGTCGGCCGTTTTCCCACTCGCCCTAACCATGACCAACGTCACACGACTTCCGTGTTGCGGATCACGCGACAGTGGTGCCGGCTGTCACGGCACCTGGTGGTCGGGTTGCACGAATGTGACCCCATGGCGGTGCAGGTGAACCTGGAGCTCAGCGAGATGCTCGACGTGGAACGAACGGACGTCGCGCCTCCGCCGGCTCTGAACGATCTCCTGACCCTCGCGTCATGGGTCGCCGTCCGCTGGAGAGAGCTCGACGGGCAGGCACGCCTAGCGTTGACCCGGAAGATCCAGAAGGTGTCTTCGGATCTCGGCCGGCAGGCCCAGAGGAATGGCCGGGAGGACCCCGGATCAGGCGACGGGCTGGAGGTTGTCAATAGGCTCAACCTGCTCACACCCCGGGAGATCGAGGTCCTCGAGGCGCTCACCGACGGGCACTCCACGACCAAGATCGCGTCCCTCCTTGGGATCAGCACCGCCACCGTCCGGACCCACGTGAAGAGCCTCCTGTCCAAGCTGGGACTCCACTCCCGCGTGGAAGCCGTCTCCCTGATCCTCAGGTCCACCGGGCGGTCTCCGAACGGCGAAACCACCTAGCGGGCCCAGGCACGATCCCCCCACGTTTTCCACCGCTGTTGCCCCAATTTGGGGATGCGCCCTCATGGAGACGGGCACAAGAATGCATCCCTCGGGCAGTTTCTGTAGCCCGAAAGGTCGTTGCTTGTTGGTCAGACGGGGAGGGGGCTGGGGGGTTGGGCGTGAGTGTTTGGACGCCTGATATGCATGACCCGCCGGCTCACAGCATGAGATGGCCAAAGGCAGCCTGTTTAGGAGGAGCTTCTATGAGGGGTGATGCCTAGGGTCGATTGACCGGTTCAACCCGGGATCGCGGGGATTCTGCAAGCCCCGCGGGGAAACCCTCCCGGAACGATCCCCAGTTCGAGGAGGCCTGATTTATGGAAAGAAGCGGTCGATCCCGGCGTCGAAGCCTCGAGACGC
>DASXTW010000005.1:0-2376 GCA_036505215.1 Actinomycetota bacterium
GTGCTGTTCCAGGCGCTCGATGCCGAAGAGCTCCGCCCGGATGGGCGCTTCGAGGGGCTTGGAGACGAACTCCAGGGAAGGAGGAGAGGTGGGCATCGTGCGAAGGTGGCGCAGCTGAACGACTACGCGGCCGAGACCGCGCTCGAGGGCTCGGTAAAGGTTTCAGTCGGGCGGCCCGACCGGGGAACCCTCGACAACGGACGGTTCATCACTTCCTCCCTACCCTGGTTGCATCAGCACCCAGCAGTCAGCTTCGAGGAATCCGCACAGGCACTCCGGTAACCTTCGCCAGTCCGACGGCGGCCAGGCACCGGATGACCACCCACGAGGGATCGAACTCGAACCGGCCCATGCTGAACTTCGGGGCCCGCGGGTGCGCGTGGTGGTTGTTGTGCAGGCTCTCGCCGCCCGTCACCCAGGCCAGGGCGCGCGAGTTGTAGGCCGTATTCGCGAAGTTCTGGGCCCCCCGCCAGTGCCCCAGGCCGTTGATCAGCGGTGACAGAACGAACACGAACAGAACCGCGTGGATCAGTGCCGCCGACAGGCCAACCCACACGCCGAACGTCAAGCAGAGCAGCGCGATGCCCACCCCGAGGCCACTCAGACCCCAGGAGAACACCGTGCGGTCCCACCAGTCCTCCGTGATGTCCGGCGCGAACGTCCGGAGCGTCTCGGGATTGCGCGCTTCTCGCATGTAATAATACACGTTCAAAAGCTGGACACGCCAGACCCCGAACAGTCGAGGGCTGTGGGGATCGCCCTCCTGATCGGTGAATGTGTGGTGCTTGCGGTGGACGGCCACCCATTCCCGGCGGTTCTGGCCCGTGGTGAGCCAGAGGATAGCCCGAAAACAGACGTCCGTGAAAGGGTGCAAGACCAGGGCTCGATGGGCGAGCCCCCGATGCAGGTACACCGACGTCGCCACCGCCGCGAGCTGCGCGAGCGCGACGGCGACGAGCGGGATGATCCACAGGTGATATGTCATCATTTCCTCCGGTCACGTGTGCGTGGACAACACGCCGGGCATGGGATGACCCCCACAAGCCTCAGCCTTGGCTGCCGTCTTACCGCTCGGGCCCCCTTCCGGGGCTTGCCATCGTCTCCCCGTCGATCTCGAGGAACACCATCGCCGGCTCCAGGGCTGGGCGCGACACCCAGATCACTGAGGCGACGGACTTGGTTTGCGGATTGACTCCTTGCCAGATGCCGCCCACCGGGCGGCAATCGCGCCGGCTCGTCGTCATCTCGCGCTTGCACTCCTGAAAGCCATCGGCCCCGAGGGCACGGAGGATCTCGTCTGGCGTCCCGTTCCAGCCATCCCCGTGGCGGCTCCAGGTCATCTGGCCCTGCTCGCGAAGCGCATGGAGGCTCGGCATGAAGCCTGCCGCGCCCGTCACGATCTGCGGGCCGGCGAAGGACGGCGACTTATCGGTCGAGGCGCGTGGACCGGGCCGCCTCGCTGATTCTTCCCCGCGCTCCCCGCTCGCCCCACTCCGCTCCGGATCCGGCGAACCGCCTGGACCTGATCCTCGACGTTCGCCAGGATGGCCCGATCCCCGTCTCGCTTCAGCCCCTCGTCAATGAGGGCGCGCAGCACCATCTGGAGGCTTACCGGCCGCTTGAGTCTGGTCGTGGCCGCTCCGGCGAAGACCCGAGCCCGATCCAGGACCTCTTGGGGAACGACAAGAAGAACCCTGGTCTTGTCCTCGAACATCGACAGCTCCCCTTTCTGCCGGTCTGACCGACCGTCCCGGCGATCGTCCGGCGCTCTGGTGGACGGTTGTGCATATAAGTTATTGTACATATATTATATATAGCATGTTATATATCGAGTCAACAGCAAGAAATGCGGCCGAAGTGGGCGGGCGGGGCGGCCAGACGAGAAGGGAACAGGCAATGTATCTCGACATCGTGGCGACGTGGGCTCTGGTGGGACTGACGGCGGGCGGCCTGGCCGGATCCCTCATCAGGCCCGGAGGCTACGGGCTGCTCGCCGACCTCCTCCTCGGCCTGGCGGGAAGCCTCGTCGGCACGGTGATCTTCCACGCACTTGCCATGCCCCCGGAGGCCGGGGTGTTCGTGATGGCCGTGGTGGCATTTGCCGGGGCGGGCAGCGTGATCCTGGGCCAGCGGTGGTGGTACACGCACGCCTAGGTGCGCGGTCCTCCCTCTTTCGAATCGGGCGGCCTTGAGCTCCCTCAGGCCGCCCGGACTCGTGGTCCTGATCTACCGGCCCCACAGATGCGAGGTCGACCGATACGGGCGGGGGGCGACGGAGCGATCCACGACGTTCATCTTCGTGAACCGCTTCGTCCCCTGAGCTACCGCCTCGGCAATGGTCGGAAAGGTCTCGTGCGACTCCTCGAGGATCTCCCC
>DASXTW010000006.1:0-8879 GCA_036505215.1 Actinomycetota bacterium
CCGCCGTCGCCTCCTGAATCGGCGCAGGACCGCGGTCCTACTGCGACTGGCCCCTGCGGTACGGTCGGCCGTCCGCGGCGGGGGGACGTAGCCTCTGGGCGGCCAGGGCGAGCACGAGCAGGGTCACGACATAAGGGGTGATCGCGACGAACTCGTTCGCCACCTTGTTTGCGACGGTGTGCCACCAGAACATGAGGCCCGCCACCACGAGCACGGCAAGCGCCGGAGCGGTCCGCCGGCGGACCAGGAGCCAGATGCCCCCGAAGGCCAAGCCGATCGCGATGAACAACAGAAGCGCCAGGATAGACCGGTTGGAGCGCAGCTGGAGAGCGTCGGCATATCCGAACAAGCCAGCACCGACCATGACACCAGATGGGCGCCAGTTGCCGAAGATGAGAGCGGCCAGCGCGATGAAGCCTCGACCGGCGGTCTGCCCCTCCCGGTAGATCCCGGCCTGCTCGATCACGAGGAAGGCACCGGCGAGTCCAGCCAACCCGCCCGAGATCACGACCGCAACGTACTTCATCGTGTAAACGGGAACGCCCAACGACTCGGCCGCCACCGGGTGCTCGCCCACGGATCGGAGCCTGAGCCCAAAGGCCGTGCGCCACAGGATCCAGTAGGTGACCGGGACAAGCACCACAGCCAAAATGGTCAGCCACGAGATGTTGCTGGTCAGTCCCTTCAGGAGGCCTCCAGCGTCGGAGATCAGGAACCAGTGTCGGTGCTCGAGCCATCCCAGCAGGTCCGGTGTCCCCAGGCCAAAGGGGTGTCCGCCGGCCAGGAACGGCACCTTGACTTCCGGGATCGAGCCCCGGACTTGGGGCGACTGCGTGATGCCTGCTCCCGGTACGTTGGTGTAGGCGACGACTGACAGGAACCGCGTCACCCCGGCGGCCAGGATATTGATTGCGACACCCGACACAATGTGATCGATCCCGAACGTGACAGTGGCCACGGCATGGATCAGACCTCCGGTGGCCCCGCCCAGGATTCCGGCAAACACTCCGGCCCAGGCTCCGAAATGCCACCCCGCCCACGCCCCAAACCACGTGCCGAGGATCATCATCCCTTCGAGTCCGATGTTCACGATGCCCGCTCGCTCCGCGTAGAGGCCCCCGAGGCCCGCCAGGAGGATCGGCATGGACACACGAAGCGTAGCGGCGAACGTGCCGCTCGAAGTGAGGTCCGTGGCACTCGTGACCTCGCGGACGAAGGACAACAGGATCAGGCCGAGGGCTCCGAGCAACAGGGCGGCGCGGAGCCGGCTTCTTCGCTCCTCCCGCGCGGCGGTGGGTGCAGGCGCAGCGAGCGTGCTCATGCCGCAACTCCCGCTTCGGGGGCGAGCCGGGCGGTCCGCTCCGCGGCGGCTCGTACCTCCTGGGCTTGAACCACCCTCCGCACGACCTCATACGCGATGACGACGGCGAGGATGATGGCGCCACGCATGATGATGGTGATCTCCTTGGGGATGCCCTCCAGGTCGAGGATCTGAGCCGAGCGGTCGAGGAACCCGAACAGGAGGGCAGCAAAGGCGATCCCCACGGGATGGTTTCGGCCCACCAGTGCGACGGCGATCCCAGAGAAACCGAGCCCGGTCACGAAGTCGATGGTGTAGCGATGGTAGAGGCCGAAAAGGTCCGGCATGCCGACGATGCCGGCGATGGCGCCCGAGAGAAGCATCGTCTTGATGATCATGCCCCGCGGGTCGATGCCACTGACGCTGGCTGCGTCGGGATTTGCCCCCGTCGCCCGAAGGTCGTATCCGAATCGTGTCCGCCACACCAGCACGTAGTAGAGAAGACCGATGAGGAGGGCGAGCGGGAGGAACCCGTAGAGGCTCGCTCCGGCGGGCGGGTGCACCCCGAGCGCACGAAGCACCGGGTTTAGGGAGTGGATCAAGCCGGAAGACGGGATCTCCTTCGTCTTGATCACGAAGTCCCCCGGAGGATTGTGCTGCTTCAGGTGGTTCGCCAGCAGGTACGAGGTGAATCCGAAGGCGATGAAGTTGAGCATGATCGTAGAGATGACCTCGTGGATGCCGCGAGTGACCTTGAGGATGCCGGCCACCCCAGCCCATCCTGCGCCGACAGTCATAGCCACCAGCAGGATGAGGATGATTCGGAGGACCCCCGGAACTGGAGTGATGGCTCCGACGTAAGCAGACAGGAGAGCCGCGAGCGTGTACTGCCCCTCCACACCGATGTTGAATAGGTTCATCTTGAATCCGACGGCGACGGCCAGCCCCGCGATGAACAGCGGGATGGCCTGGTTAACCGTGAAGATCAGTGAGTCGGTCCGAATGCCGAACTGCGCCATGAGCTTGAAGGCGGTAAAGGGACTCTTATGGATGAGCAGCACGGCGACGGAGGAGATGGCCAGAGCGAGGATCAGCGCGGACACCGGGGCGAGGAACCCGATGAGTATCCGCCGGAGCCTCATCCGGCCGCGGCCTCTTCGTGGGCTCCGGTCATGTATGTGCCGAGCTCCTCCGGCGTGACCGTCTGGGGATCCAGCCGGGCAACCAGCCGCCCGCCGAAGATGACCCACAAAGTGTCGGATAGTCCGATCAGCTCTTCGAGGTCGGCCGAAATGAGCAGCACGCCCAGGCCTTCGACGCGAGCCCGCCTGATCTGATCCCACACGGCAGCCTGTGCTCCGACGTCGACGCCCCGGGTCGGCTGGGAAGCGATGAGCACACCGGGCCCAGCAATCATCTCTCTGCCGACGATCAGCTTCTGCTGGTTCCCTCCCGACAGGGAGTACGCCGGGGCATCGACACCGGGCGTCACCACCCGATATTGCTGGACGATCCGGCCCGTCCGTTCTCGAGCGCCATCGGCGTCGATCCAGGGACCCCGTGCGAAGGGGCGGCTCGTCTGGTGGCCGAGCATGGCGTTCTCCCAAAGCGGCGCAGCAAGGAGAAGCCCCCGCTCCGTTCGATCTTCGGGGATGTACCCGATCCCCGCTTCACGACGATCTCGCGTGCTCCACTCCGCGATATCCGTCTGGCCCAAGCGGAGTCTCCCCCCGGCCAACGGCTGGAGCCCCATGATCGCCTCGACCAGCTCCGACTGGCCATTCCCCTGCACCCCGGCGATCCCAACCACCTCACCGCGATGGATGGTGAAACTGATGTGGTCGAGCACCACTCGTCCTTCGGGACTTTGGACCGTAAGTCCGTTCAACTCCATGGCGACCTGGTCCGTCACGGTGGATTCCCTGGTTTCGGGCCGGGGCAGCTCGCTCCCAACCATCAGCTCTGCCAGGTCCCGGCGGGTCACTTCCATGGGATTCACCGTGGCAACGGTGCGTCCCATCCGCATTACCGTGATGGTGTCCGCGATAGCCAGGACTTCCTCGAGCTTGTGGGAGATGAAGATGACGGTCACTCCCTCCTCTTTGAGCGACCGCAGGTGTTGGAAGAGGTCATCTACCTCGTGCGGGACCAGCACCGCCGTCGGCTCGTCGAGGATCAGGATGCGGGCTCCCCGATAGAGCACCTTGATGATTTCGACTCGCTGGCGCTCGCCAACCGAAAGGTCCTCCACCAGGCGATCAGGACGCAGGGGCAGGCCGTACGTTCCCGAGAGATCTCTGATGCGTTCCTTGGCACCTTCGAAGTCGATGACTACCCCACGCTTCGGCTCCGAGCCCAGCACGACGTTCTCGAGGACGGTGAGGTTGTCTGCCAACATGAAGTGCTGATGCACCATCCCGATGCTGGCCGCGATGGCGTCCCTCGGCGAGCGAAAGTGGACATCCCTGCCCCCGACCCGGATCGACCCCTCGTCGGGACGCTGCATCCCGTAAAGGATCTTCATGAGCGTGGTCTTGCCGGCCCCGTTCTCCCCGACGATGGCGTGGACCTCTCCCGCCCTCACCCGGAGCCGGACTCCATCGTTGGCCACGATGCCCGGGAACCGCTTGCTCACGTTATCCAGCTCAACGGCCGGGACAGTGTCGGCCATGGATCCCCCCGCGAGAGGGACGGGGCCGGGACTCCTCATCGAGTCCCGGCCCCCTCCTGTGAATCCCGGCCGCTCCCTACGAGCTGCCGGTTGGGACCGTGATAGCTCCGCTGATGATCTGGTTCTTGAGGTTCTCGAGATTGGCCTTGATGTCGTCGACGAACCCGCCCGACGTGGCGTACGTGATGGCCCCATCCTTCAGGCCGAAGACGCGGGTTCCTCCCTCAAACTTCCCGTCCAGTACTTCCTTGATCGTGTCGTACACGGCCACGTTCACGCTCTTGATCATGGAGGTGAGGATGTAGGGCTTCTGATCAGCTGATGCCGAGCCGTACTGGTCGCCGTCCACTCCGATCGCCCACACGTGCGTGTTGTTGGCTTTCGAGTATTCGACAGCGGCGGCGAACAGCCCGCCCCCCGAGCCGCCCGCGGCATGGTAGATCACGTCATCGCCGGATTGGTACAGACCCAGCGCCGCCTCCTTCCCCTTGGCGGGGTCGGAAAACCCGGAGAAGTCCGGCTCGACAGTCAGGTACTTTACGTCGACCTGGATGTCAGACTTGACGTACTTGGCCCCCGCCTCGTAGCCGGCTTGAAAGTCGTGGATCAGGGCCGTGTCCACTCCACCGATGAACCCAACTTTGCCGCTCTGCGTCTTGAGGGCAGCAGCCGCCCCCACGAGGAATGAGCCCTGGTTGGCCGCGAAGTTCAGGTTGACCAGGTTCGAGGTCGGAATCAGGTTCGCGACGCCCGTGTCGGTACACGCGAACTTGATGTTCGTGTAGTCCTTCGACACCTTGTCACAGGAGTCCCCGAACGCGAACCCGTTGCCGAAGATCAGGTTGTAGCCCTGCTGAGCGAGCAGCCGCATCAGCGCCTCGCGGTTGGCGCCACTGGCCACGGGCGTGAGGTCCTTCACCTGGATGTTCGGGAAGTCCTTTGCCGCCTTCTGTAGTCCTTCATACGCCGAGTCGTTGAACGAGTGGTCTCCCCGCCCGGCCAGGTCGTAGACGAGGCCGACCTTCACCTTGGCTCCTCCGGTCGTCCCCCCGGTCTTCTTATTGCTGCCGCAGGCCGACGCGACGAGCGCCACCACGGCGAGCAGCGCAAGCACCTTCAACCCTCTCCGCATTTCCCCCTCCTCTTTCCGAGCTGGCTCCAATACATACGTGACCACGGGATGCTCGGGATGCCGCTCCAACCGTGGCCGCACGGCGCCCCGTACTTTCGTCCAACAGCCTGTACCTGGTCAAGCGGTACCATACGCGCCGTCATGGCCCTGACCGTCGTGGACCATCCCCTCGCCCAGCACCTCCTCACCCAGCTCCGCGACGTCCAGACCCCGCCACCCGTTTTTCGAACGATCGCCAAGCGCCTGACCATCGCCATCGTCCTCGAGGCGGTTCGAGGGCTGCCCGCAGTGGAGGTCGACGTCCAGACACCGCTGGAGCGCACGACCGGGCGGCTGATCTTCCCGGACATCGTGGCCGTGCCGATCCTTCGAGCAGGCCTCGGGATGCTGGAGGCAGTGGCCGAGCTGTTCCCCGAGGTCTCCGTGGGCTACATCGGATTGGAACGGGACGACGTCACCCTGCTGCCCACGTCGTATTACGAGAAGCTCCCGCCCATCGAAGGGCGCCACGTCCTGCTGCTCGACCCGATGCTCGCCACCGGGGGGTCCGCTGCGGGCGCATGCGCCAAGATCGAGGAACGCCGCCCGGCCGAGATCCGGTTCGTCTGTGTGGTGGCCGCGCCGCAGGGCGTGGACAAGATGCGCAGGGAGCATCCAAACGTCCCGGTGTTCACCGCCGCCCTCGACCGCGACCTGAACGATCGGGGCTACATCCTGCCCGGCCTGGGGGACTTCGGGGATCGGTTGTTCGGGACCGGCTCGGACTCCGGTCTCCCTCCATCACGTCGACCCTGACTCTCCCGTCTGAAGGGTGTCGAGGTCGGCGAGCCGCCGCTCCGCCTGTTCCACCAGGCCCTGGTTGCCGATCGCCTGGGCCTCCTGCAGTGCCTGGGTGAGGTACTCCCGAGCCTGTCTGGCCCGTGCGGCGACTTTGTCCTCGGTGGCGTACTTCAGCGCCTCGTCGGCCTTGATGATCAGCTCGAATATCTCGCTCGGTTCCATCTGTTCACTCTATTCTTCCGACGAAAAAGGGGGATCCAGGGGGTTATCCATGGACGAGGAGTTCGAAGGGCCCGGATTGGACCAGCGTCACCTGGACGCTCTGAAGGAACGGGTCAGCAAGTCGCCCTTTCATCGGTGGGCCGGCCTGGAGCTCCTTTCGGTGAGAGACGGCCGGGCTGAGCTCGCCATGGACCTTCGCCCACACCACTTCAACCTGCAGGGAATCGTGCACGGAGGCATCATCACCGCGATGGCCGACACGTCGATCGGTCTGGCCTTGCGGTCGCAGCTCAGCCCTGGCCTCACGCATCGAACGGCACAGCTCAACGTGCACTTCCTGGCGAAGGGCGAGGGGAACAGGCTGGTCGGGCGCGGCCGGGCCATACATCTCGGCCAGCGCATGGGCTACGGGGAGAGCGAGGTACTCGACGGGCAGGGACGCCTCCTGGCTCGGGCATCGGGGACGTTCATCGTCTTGCCCGCCCCTGGGGCCTTTTAGAGGGAATCCTGGCCGCCTGGTCGTCGGCGACTTACCGGCTCAGTATTCGACGTCCAGGTCCTTCAGGGCCGCAGGCATCTGGCCGAGGGCTCCCTGGAGCTGCATGAGCTTCATGAGGTCGCCAGAAACCCGGAGCTTCCCGCTCATGTAGGCAGCCGTGCCCGAGAGCTCGTTCTTCGAGAGAGCCTTTGCTGTCTCGTAGTCTTGAGTGATCGTGGCGTCCACGGGGTCGGGGGAGTCGCCCGTGCCCAGCGCCGCCTGGCCGCCTTCGAGCTTGAACCAGTACCTCTTCTCCCCTTCGGGAGTGGTCACGACCTGCTGAACCTTGGCCGTCTGAGAGCCCGCCGCGCTCTTGAATCCGTCGTTCGAGTTGAGAGCATCCTGCACGGCCTGGGTCCATTCCTCCGAAAGGAACTTCACGCCCACTACCGTCCTCCTTCCGTCCCCTGGGATCTTCGCTGCAGCCGGACTTGCTGGTTTCGCCCGCGGAGTATACCGAGCCGTAGGTTCTCGAAACCCTCCCCTTGCTGTTGCGGGAGTTGTGGATGTTACCTCCTGTCCGCTTGTGAGGTCTAAGCAGGCTGGAAGGAGGTGCACTATGCACGATTTCGCGACGGTTGTCCTGCTCGGCCTCGCCGTCTTCGCGGTGGTCAACGTGATCCGCCAGTTCGGCGAGACCTCGAGAACGCTTCGGATCTTCCTCGACCTGGCCCTGGGGCTGGTCGTGGCCTGGGTGACGGACTACTCCATGTTCGCGGGCTGGGGCGTGTCGTTCCGGAGCCTGTGGATGGGTCCGGTAGCCACGGGTCTGGTGATCGGAGGCCTGGCCTCCCTGTGGACCGAAGTGGTCGGGTTCATCACGTCCTACGCCCGCCGGTCCTACGACGAGGCGACTGAGATCGAATCTCGCATCCATACGAGAGCGGCCTGAGACTCCCGCGGCGGCAGTCGGCCGCCGCATCACGAGGCCTAGGAGGGGCCGGCTTTTGCCGGCCCCTCCTCCATTCCCCCACGAGCGCCCGTTCCGGCCGGAGGTGTGAACACAGCGGGGTCGGTCAGGTGGCGAACGTCGTTGAGAAACTTGACCCTGCGCTCGGTTCCCTCAGCGATCACCGTGCTTATCGAGCCGTTGTCCGGGAGGAAGAACATGTCCTGGTCGATCCCCATCACGTGCCCCAGATACGCGTTGATCACCCCGCCGTGCGTCACGATGACGATCGCCCCGTCTCGGGCCCGGTCGATCGCCCTTTCCACCGCAGGGACCACGCGAGCCCGCAGCTGCTCTCCCGTCTCGCCGCCGGGGGCCATGCTGAACATGGCCTCTTGATCCCGAAACCTTCGGGCCAACTCCTCGTCCCCCGACACGATTTCCTCGAACCGCATGCCCTCCCACCGGCCGATGAACACCTCGCCGAGGTCGTCCTCGACCTGGGCAGGCAGTCCCTTTTCACGCAGATAAAGTTCGAGGGTCTGGCGGCACCGGCGAAACGGCGAGACGTAAACAGCTGCCGGCGGCTCCATGAGAAGCAATCGGGCGGTCAGTCTCCGCGCCTGTTCGAGCCCGTCCTCGCTGAGCTGAGGGTCCCATTGGCGGCCTCGAGAGGTTACTCGGAAATCGTGTGACTCGAAGTCGACAGTTCCATGCCGGATGAGGAGAGCCAGGACGCTCATCCCCCTGGTACCCGGCCGTCAGCAGCCCTCACCCGGCAGGCTTTCGGCGGCTCCGGGAGCTCTGCCGCGAATGCCAGTCTTCCGCGTACCGCTCGACGTCGGTCCTGAGCCACACCCTCCCGGAAGCCAGCGACTGGACTGGTTCCGGGAACCGTCCCCGATCGATGTAAGTGATCACGCGGCGCTTGTCCCACCCCATGACCTCGGCAGCCTCAGCCACACCGGCGAGCACTGGGAGGACCTCCACGATTAGGGTGAGCGGCTGGCTTGATTCCGCGGGCCCGTGGGTACGGTCGAGGGCCCGGCGCAGGCCCTGCAGGCATCGCTGGCGGCTCGCGGCTGACGCTCGAACTGCGGGATCCCCGTCAACGCCGGCCTCCCATCGGCCAGCCCGTTGGTGCATCCATGCCCGGATCTCCACAGCGACACTCGTCTCCGTTGCGGGCTCGATGCCAGGTTTCTTGACGGCGCGTCATGATACCGATCCTTCAGTTTGGGGGTTGTGCTCGAACGTATGTTCGAGTAGGATCAGCGTGAGCGATGCGTTGGGACAACCTTCGGTTGGTGGAACCCGAGGGCAAGGAGAGGATGACCCTCCCCTTGT
>DASXTW010000007.1:0-7000 GCA_036505215.1 Actinomycetota bacterium
CCGGGCCATGCTGCACCGGCTCCGGGGATACGCGCTGATCGAGAGCGATCCTGCATCCGCCGGTCGCTGCTTCGAAGACAGCCTCGAGTGGAGCCGCTCCGCCAATGCGCGCTACGAGACCGCCCTCACGTTGCTCGCCAAAGCCCGACTGGCCACCACGTTGGGTGATCCATCCGCCGATCAGCTCGAAGCGGAGGCGTGGACCATCCTGGACGGCCTTCGGGTCGTATCGGTTCCGCGACCGCCGCTCGCCTCCCTGTTGAAGGCCTGAAGCACTCGCGGGATACCGAGAGTCAGGTCAGCCTGTCAGGACGCCGCATCTCACCAGGTGTGTCCGAATCAGTTGATTGAACTCCTGGGGCGCCTGGAGGTTGGAGATATGGCCCGCACCTTCGATCACCTCGAGATGCGCCCCCGGGATCTCGTCCGCCATCGGTGAGGTGGCGTCGGGAGGGATCAAGGTGTCGCCGGTGGAGGTGATGACCAGCGTCGGGACGTCGATCTCGGGGAGATCGGCCGACGAATCGGGGCGTTCCGCCATTCCGAGGGAAGCCGCGGCGATGGCCTCGGCAGATTGAGCCGCGATGATCGACTTCACCTGGTTCCACAGCTCGGCCGGCGCGTCGGCGGACAGGAGCGGGGGCGGCGAGTCGACCAGGAACGCGCTTCCCTCGGCGCGGAGGCGCTCGGCCAGCGCCCGCCGGCGCTCCCGGCCTGCCTCGTCGTCGGGGCCCGCGCGAGTGTTGGCCAGGACCAGCCCGGCGACCCGCTCCCTGAAGTTCCTCCAGAACGCAAGGGCCACGTAACCGCCCATCGACAGGCCGCACACGACTACCCGGTCGAGCCCTGACGCGGCGACCTCGGCCGCCGCGCGCTCGGCGCATTCGTCCATGGTGGTGACGTCGCCGGACAGCGGTTCGCCCCCGAAGCCAGGGAAGTTGGGGGCGACCACGGCGGCGTCGCCCCGCGTCGCCGCGAGCTGCGGTGCCCACATCGAGGCGTCGAGGGGAAAGGCGTGCAACAAGAGCAACCCGTTCGGCATGGGGGGAACCTTAGTCGGATGAAGGAGGGACGACGACTCGGAGCCCGGATGGAACGACCGAGAACGCTGCCGGGAGCCTACCCACCGGCTCGCCGTCGGCGTAGACCTGGAAGGGACGCTCGGCGGAGATCTCGACCTCCTTGCCCCGGAGCATGGTGACCGCTCGATGCTCGACGTGCTTGCCGGAGAACACCTTGGGGAACGTCCTGATGAATTGCCACTTGGGCAGTTCCTGGATCACGCACACGTCGAGCAGCCCATCGTCAGATCGGGCGTCCGGAGTCACCCGCATCCCGCCCCCGTATGAGGTCCCGTTCCCCACGGCGAGCATCATTCCCTTGAACTGGTGCTCCTTCCCGTCCACCCTGACCACGAACCGGCCAGGGCTGAATCGGGCGAGCGTGACGAAGGTCGAGTACACGTACTTGGGCGTTCCCCGAAGGCGCCGGACCTTATTGGCGTGTTCGTTGACCTCGGAGTCGAACCCTGCTCCCCCGATGTTCACGTAGTAGCGCTCCCGTTCGGGCGTCGTCACCCTCACCACGTCGATCGCCTTGAACGTGGGCGAGGACAGGAGCCGGACGGCCGCGAGCGGATCCTTGCGATCCAGCCCGATGTGCCGGGCGAAGTCGTTGCCGGTGCCGGCGGGAATGACCGCGATGGCGCTGTCCGTTCCGAAGACGCCGTTGACGCAGGCCCCGACCTGCCCGTCTCCACCAAGGGCCGCCACGATCTCGGCGCCGTCCGAGGCGGCCAGCCTGGCCAGCTTCTCGGGGTCGTCGGGACCCTCACAGATGCGAAGGGTGTGCGAGATGCCGAGCGAGCGGAGGAGGGCGTCGACCTTGGGGATCAGTCTGGCGCCCCTGCCGCGGCCGGCCGTCGGGTTCGCAACGACCACGACCGCCACGAGGCCTCGCTTCCGTTACCTCACGCGGAGGGAGAGGCGGAAGGCGAGGCGCTGGCGGATGCCGTGGACGTGGGAGCGGGGCTGCCCTGCGGGGTCGCCGGCGCGGGCTGGTACGCGGTCTTGATGGGGATGCCCAGGCGGTTGGCCATCCGAACGATCTTCGCGTAGCCCCGGTCGAACAGCGTGCCGGCCCGGTTCATCAGCGATTGCGCCTGGTCGAGCATGGCCTGCCCTGCCTCTCCGGAGGCCTTGGCCGCGGCCTGGATTAAGCCGCCGACCGGCTCGTACAGGCGATAGGACTGGACGATCAGGAACTGCGCCTCACTCAACTCGCCGCGATCCGCGGTGAACTCATCGGGGATGATTCCCGCGACGCGGACCTTCTCCAGCCCGTCTGCCGACTTCGTGGCCATGGCGGCCACATCCTTGCCCTTCTTCTCGGCCTGGGCGGCGGACAGGTTCTTGAAGTTGTCGAGATCGTCCTGCACCGAGGAGAAGATGACGATCGCGTTGGGCGGGACGGGGGTTCGGTCCTGGGGCAGGTGAAGCCGGAACGCGTTCAGGTAAGCGACGACGGCCTTCTGCTCGCGGGCCTTCCTGGTGGACAGGCCGTGGGCGTGGACGGCAGCCAGAGCCCCGGCCACGATGCCGGCCACGGCCACCACACCGACGGCCAGCCACACCCACCGGCGGCGCCAGATGGGAGGCTTGCGCACGACGATGGCGCGCCTGGGCGGAGCTGCGACTGCCCGCCGGCCACGCGTGCGCCCTTTCCCCTTGATGGCCAAAGTGTGGTGTTCCCCCCTTGCGTTGTTACTTCTTCAGGATCCGACCGACCATGATCGAAAGCTCGTAGAAGACTATCAGGGGGACCATCAGCGCGGACATCGTGAACCAGTCCTGGCTCGGGGTGATCACCGCCGCGATGACGGCGATCAGCACCAGCGCGTAGCGCCGCCATTGCCGCAGCTGCCGGCTGCTCAGGACCCCGACGAGCATCAGCGAGATGAGGATCAGCGGGAACTCGAAGGCCGCCCCGAAGGCCAGGATGACCAGCATGACGAACCCGAGATACTTCCCGATCGACAGCACCGCCAGGACGTTCTTCGTGCCGGCGAATCCGAGAAGGAAGCCCAGGCCCTTGGGCAGGGTGAGCATGGCGAAGAACCCACCCAGAGCGAAGAGAAACAGAGAGGAGACCACGAATGGGATCGCGTACTTGCGCTCGCGAACGGTGAGACCGGGGGTAACGAACCGCCAGAACTGGTACAGGACGACGGGCAGGGCAAGCGCTATCCCGAGGAAGGCCACGACCTTGATCTTGATGATGAACGGCTCGGTGACCGAGAGATAGACCAGCCGGCACGGGTCCTTGGGATTGGGCGCCAGGTTGGGGTGCCCTGTCATGAAGTCGCAGAACGGGTGCTGCATCACGTTGAAGACCGGACGGAAGAGGAACCAGCCCCCGATCATCCCCACGCCGATGGCCGCGATCGACGTGATGAGTCGCGTGCGCAACTCGTCCAGGTGTTCGATCATGGTCATGGTCCCGGTGGGGTCCCGGTCCCGCCGCCATCGACTCAGTTTTAGCGCCATCGGATCACCTGGATGATGAGGTCGGACGTGTTATCGGTTTTCTCGGCATGAGGTCAATCATTCTCCGCCCGTGGGGTCCGTGCAGCCGCGCCGCCTATCGAGACATCCGTTGCAACGTGTCCTGCGCGCTCACGGATCCCTCTTGGATCTCCTCGAGGATCGGCTGCACTTCCTCCTGGAACCGTCGGAGCGACGAAGCCAGAAGCTTCACGTGGCGTACCAGGGCAATTGCCAGGACGCCCAGCAGCCCCGCAGAAGCTAGGCCGATGGCCAGCAGCACTGCGACCACGAGCACGTTCGCAGGATAGCAGGCGTGCTCGCGCTGGTAAGGGGGGGAGAACCCTAACTACGTGGCAGGAGCCTGGACAGCTCCTCGTCGTCCTTGAGCAGGAAGTGGAACGTGATCAGGTCGTCGACCGTGAACGGGGGACCGCCCGAGTGCATCTCCAGCGGCTCGTAGCTCTCCCACTCGGGCTCGTGATCCAGGTCGGCGGTGCCGGCATCTGCGAGCTCGACGCCAGCCGAGAGCAGGAGGGCAACCACCTTCCGGTCGGCCGGCTTCTCGATCGTGTTGAGGCACTCGGGGCAGGAGAAGCGATAGGAGCCTTCTCCTCGCTGATCCCGGATGGAAAGAAGGATCGCCTCCGGGCTCATGTCGACCTCACCACAACGAGGACAGGTTGTCCGGATGGTGGTCATCTCACCACGCATATCGGCCGGGCGGTAGCGGCTCTTGAGATAGCCGAAAGTCCATAGTGGGACCGAGCCATTCGTCCCTGATCGAACCCCGGCGAAGGCCCCGATCCCGCCTCGACGGCGCCCGGCGCGATCCGATCAGGCGGAAGGCCGTCGGTACAGCGCCAGCGTCTTTCGGGCGGTGTCCCGGACCATCTCGGCCAGCTCTCCGGGCCCCAGCACGGTGGCCTCGCCCCCCAGGCGCAAGATCAGCTTGGCCACGCCGGGCAGATCCTTGGCCGGCAACGTGACCTCGATCTTGCCGTCCTCCCGTTCCGTCACTCGTTCGGTCTCGTAGTACTCGGCCACCCACCGCGCGCTGGGGGCCAGGACGAGCCTGATGGGGATGTCCCTGGTCGAGCGCGTGTACAACGGCCGGCCGGCTCCCATCAACCCGCGGGGTGCGAACGTCTCCCCCGTGGGCATGGCCGAGCGGATGCGGTCGGCCCGGAAGAGGCGCTCGGCGTCTGCCAGGTGGTCCCAGGCCACCACATACCAATTGCCGATGGAGGAGAAGACGTGTTCGGGATCGATCCGCCTGGTGGTGAGGTCGTCGCGGGCCGCCGTGTAGTACTCGATCTCCAACTGTTCCCGGCGCTCGACCGCCAGTCGAACGGCGGCAAGGGCTGCCGCGGCGTGCCCTCCGCCGCCTACTGCCACCCGCCCCGCCAGGTTCTCCAGCGTGTCCCGACCCAGCCCATGCTCGATCTTCTTCAGCGCGGACGCGAGCGCCGGAGCCTCCTCCAGGCCCGGCGCACCCAGCAGGGCCTTGCCCTTGAGGTACAGCGCCAGGGCCTCCGAGCGGGTGAGGCGGACCGGACGGGAGAAATAGTCGGCCATCCCGATCGACACGCGGCCCTCTTCCACATGCACGTCGATGAGGTCCCCCGGGCCGTACGGGGGGAGGCCGGAGACGAACAGGAGGTTGAGGTCCTCCAGGAGCTCACGCTCCCCCAGGCCGAACAGCCGGGAGATCTCCTCCACCCGAGCGCCCGGATGGCGAACCACGTAGGGCACGACGACAAGGAGACGACGCAGTCGATCCGATGCTCTCGACGAGTGGCGAGCGTCGGCCGACCTAGCCATGGGCCGCGAGTGTCTCCAACCTGGCAACCACCTGGTCCCGGATCTGCCTCGGCGAGTACACGCGGGCATCGGGACCGAAGGAAAGGATCCAGGACACGAACGAGTCGCTCTGGCTTGCCGGGACGTCGACCTCGACCCAGCCGTCCTTCCGGGTCTTCAGGACCTTTGCCCCAGAGACGTCTCGGACCGCCCACCAGGCGACCTTCGGGCTGAAGGCCACCCGCGCCCGGGCCGCCGGCCGTCCCAGTCCCCAGGGACCTGCTTCGAGGAGGGCAGAAGCGTCGAACCCTTCCGGTGGCGATGAGGCCTGTCCGATCTCCTTCACAGGCGAGAGAAGGCGCGAGAGCCTGAAGGAGCGGACCTCGCCTCGGGCCCGGTCCAGGCCCACCAGGTACCAGTGGCCGCCTCGGAACACCAACGAGTAGGGGTCGACCTCCCTGGGAGCGGGCTTGCCCTGGGAGGGACGGTAGCGGAACCGGACGGCCCGCCGTCGGGCCAGCGCATCGGCCACGGCCCCCAGGTGTGGGCCGGACGGGTCCGCTCCGGGCGCGGCCTTTCGCTCGGCCATGGCTGTCAGCACGTTGGTCTCGGCGCCCGTGGAGAGCTTCTGGAAGGCCAACTCGGCATCCCCGCTCTCCCCCGGAGCGTGGGCGGCCACGAAAAGCCCCCATACTTCGTCGGGGGTGAAGCTGACCTCGGGGAGGTAGTACTCGTCTTTGGGGATGCGGTAGCCCTGCTCTACTTCCCAGGCGTCGGTCGCTGCCAGCTCGACGGGGATGCCCACTTCACGAAGCGTGTCCTTGTCCCGCTCGAACATCCGCTTGGCGGCTGCAACGTCATCCTGCTGGTACGCGGGCATCAGCGATCGGATCTGTTCGAATGTCAGCGGCCGCCGAGCTTCCAGGAGGAGGGCGACCAGATTGATCAGGCGCTCCAGTGGGTGCATCAGCCGCGCCCCAGCTCTCGGAGCCGGTCGTCCGAGATGCCGAAGAAGTGAGCCACCTCATGGACCACGGTGTCACCGATGACACGCTTGAGGGCCTGCTCGTCCCTGGCCGAGGCCTCGATGGTCGAGCGGAACAGCGTGATCCGGTCGGGAAGGACGCCGAAATAGCCTGAATTCCGGTTTGTCAGCGGGATCCCTTCGTAGAGCCCGAGGAGGTTGGGCTGGTCGGGCGGCGGATCGTCCTCGACCAGGACCTCCACGTTGTCCAGCCGATTCAGCACCCAGGCCGGGAGCTCGTCCAGAGCCTCGGCCACCAGTTGTTGGAATCGGTCGCTGGTCGTCCTCATTCGCTCCCCTACCGCCCGCCAGCAGGCGATGATAATGCCCGTCATGGGGTCTCCCCAGATCCGGATGCGGCGCGGGATCGTTCTGGAAGTGCTGGCCGAGCGCCCCGGCGCGGTCGAGCTGATGGTCGACGTCGAGGGCGACCCGGCCAGGGCGGTGTCCTACCCCGCGCTGGTTGGGCCGGTTCGTCGGGGAGATCGGGTGCTCCTCAACACGACGGCTGTCCGGCTCGGGCTGGGCACCGGAGGTCATCACTTCGTGGTGGCGGTGGAGGGGTCGGAGAACCTCGAGGCGTCCGGGCCCGGGCGAACCATGAAGCTCCGCTACACGCCGCATCAGGTAT
>DASXTW010000008.1:0-6269 GCA_036505215.1 Actinomycetota bacterium
GACGTAGGGGCCGGAAAACCCGTCGAAGAACTCCCGGCTGGCCGGGTAGAACAGCGAGCCGTCATTGTTGAAGGATCGGTCCTGGACGGCGATGGGGATCTCGTAGTACCTGGTATCCGGGGGGTCGCCGAGCCTCGGGGCGGGCCCCGGGAGCACCCCCGCCGGAAGGTCGGATGCACCTCCTCGAACGAGGTAAAAGCCCGCGGGCCCCGCGTATACGTTGGCCCTGGTCATCCCCAGCGTGTGGTCGTGGAACCACATCGTGGAGGCCCGCTGGTCGTTCTGATACTGGAACACTGCGGTGCCTGGTGGCCAGGCCTGGTGCCACTTGGCCCCGAACTTGGCCTTGAACTCCTCGTAGAAGCTTCCGACCCTGGCGTAGCCCGCCGGGATGTTGTTCGCGTGGGGCAGGTACCAGGCCTCGGCGTACCCGTCGCTCTCCTCGGCGCTGTGGCCTCCGTGCAGGTGGGTGACGATCGGAACCGGCCCGGTGTAGGGACCGGGGGTCGAGGTGAATGTCGGATGCGTGTCCCGTCCATCCGTCCCGCCCGGCGGGTTGGCCCAGTGAAGGGTGGGATCGACCGGCAGCAAGTGCGGCAGGTAGCGCCCGTTGCGATCGACCAAGCCGTTGATCCACGCTACCCGCACCGGCCGATCCGCCCTGGCCTCGACGGTGAAGGACGGGTAGTTGAAGGTCCCGCGATGAGGGGCGGACCCGTAGCCCCACACCGTGGTGGCAGGCATGCCGGTGGGCAGGATCTGCTGCGGGAACTGGCGGACGGCGATGGCGTATCGATCGATGCCGCTGCTCTGCGCCGCGGTGAGGGGGGGCATCACGGGAGGGATCACGAGCCGGTTCATGTACTTCGGGATGGTCGTCGGATCCAGCCTGCCGCCTGGTAGCTGAGCCAGTGCATGCGGGAGAACCCTCCCTCCGAGGACGAAGAACGATCCTCCGGCCACCGCTCCCGTTTTCAGGAAGTCGCGTCGGGTCAGCATGTATGCCTCCTTCGCCAAGGCCGCTGGGACGGCGGCTTTGCCCGATGCGAAAAACGATATGCGGCAGGTGGAGCGAGGACCAGGTCGTATGACCTACGATGCGAGGACCAAAGAGCCCCCATCGTGTGTGGCGGTTAGCTCTGGGAACCTGCTGCGAAGAGGGAATTGCACTCGGGCTGTGGTCCTTCGAGACCTGGACTGCTTCCCTGCAGCCACCGGGAGTGGCCTCAGCACGTCGTCTCAAAGTGGAGTCCTCCGCGTTTCCGGCGCATGGTTCTCTGCGCCCTGCGGCCCGTACGCCTGGGCCGACCGTCCTGTGAAAAGGGGGTCCTCCGGCCCAACAGGCAATCCGGTCGTAGCCGATGCCTTCCTCGAAGATCAACAGAGGCATTGGAGCGGATTGACATGGCCACACGCATCAAGCCCAACCAACAAAGGATCACGAAGGCCCGGCGGCGGGACGAGGCCAGGCGGCAACGGCAGGAGCTGCTGCATAAGGAGGCCCGCCGCCGAAAGGTATGGCGTTGGGGTCTCTTGGCGTCCGCTTCAGCGATGGTGGCGGGACTGGTGCTCGGGATCGTCCTCGCCTCGAGCGGCCAGAAGACGAAGACATCCGCTGGCTCCCTCCCAGGCATGCTGGCAACCACGGCACCCTGGTCTCCAAACACTGAATCGCTGCCGCAGCGAGTGGCCCGACTCGGTCTTCCGGGCCCCGGCGAAGCGCTGCACATCCACTCCCGCTTGGAGTTGTACGTGCACGGCCAGAAGGTCCCGGTCCCGGCGGAGATCGGCATCACGTCTGACATCACATCCCCGCTGCACACGCACGACGCCACTGGAGTGATCCATGTCGAGTCCTCGGAGCAGCGAAGCTTCACGGTGGGCGAGTTCTTCGATGTTTGGGGAGTACGGCTCACCCAGTCATGCCTCGGTGCCTATTGCGGCGGCGACGAAGGTACCCTGCGGGTCTTCGTGAACGGAGAACGGATTGATGGCAGCCTCCGGACGCTTCCCCTTCGGGACCAGACCGAAATCGTGTTGACGTTCGGAAGGCAGAGCGAGTTGCCCGAGCCCATTCCATCCCGGTTCAGCTTCGGGGGCTAAGGAGCCAGTCGCTGATCCAGCGCCGAGTGAACCGCCCGGCCTTCCCTGAGGCTCGGAGCCCCTGAGGGCGCGAACCAGGACGCGATAGTGGCCTGCCAAGGATTTTCACAACCAAGGGGCGCTGTGCAACTCCGCCCGGGTTCTTGATGGCCAGACGCTCCCCCCGATTCCGTCGCCCGACTTGACCTTGGAGCGCGCTCCAAGGTCTACCCTGCCGACAAGCTCGTGACTGCATGGGGCGGCGGCTCTCAGCGTCCGCTTCTGGAGCCGTGAAACCGGGACAGAGGGTCCTGCGACCCTTGGTACCTCCGGCCCTCCCCTCCTTCGCCGCAGCTGCGAAGGATGAGTGCCAGAACACACGTCCGACCCGGGCGTGACCAGCACTTGGAGGGGCATAGCGGCGATGAGAAACGAACGACGTGCGGTCCGAGCTGGGGCGGCGTCGAGCGGAGAGGCGCACCAGACTGCGAGGATCCGCGTCCACTACGTGGACTGGCTGCGGGCGCTCGCCGTCCTGGGCGTCTTCGTTTACCACTCGCTTCAGCCGTTCTCCACCCACGACTGGCACGTGAAGAACGACCGGCTGAGCGATGCAATCGACGGCGTGATCTCGTTCGTGGACCCGTGGGGGATCGCGTTCTTCTTCCTGATCGCAGGCGCGAGCACCTTCCTGGCTCTGCGATGGCGCACGACAGGCCAGTATTTGCGCGAACGCCTGATGCGGCTCCTCGTCCCACTCGTGGTGGCGTACTTGCTCCTGTCCCCCCTGCAGGCGTTCATCGAGGAACGCCACTTCGGTCGGTACACGGGAACGTTTGTTTCCGGTCTACCGCTGTTCTTCCAGGAGGTGTGGTCGAATCTGCGAGGTAGCCTGTCCCATCCGGTGCTGATCGACCGCACGTACCACCTGTGGTTCGTGGTCTTCCTGCTGTGGTTCTCCCTGCTGGGCCTCCCGTTGTTCCTGTGGCTGCGCGGACCCGGCGGGCGCCGTCTGTCCGCGTGGCTGGGGGAGCGCGCCGGACGGCGCGGGTCGACCCTGCTGTTCGCGGTCCCTGTCGCGCTCGTGCCGCTCACGGTCTTGCCGTTGTGGCCCGAGGCCGAGGACTGGGGCACATTCGTCTACCTGTTCGGCTTCTTCGCCGCGGGGCATGTGCTGATGTCGGACCCGCGGCTGATGGAAGCAGTGCGACGAAGCGTCGTGCCGGCCCTCTGCCTAGCGATCGTCGGGGACGTGGCGATCCTCCTCACAGGCGTCCCCGCATTCGTCGACCGGTGGCAGGACGCGCCCTCGTACTCCTGGATGTACGCATGGGCCTACTTCTTGATCGGCGTGCAGGCTTGGGCCTGGGTCCAGGTCATGCTCGGCCTCGGGATGCGCGCACCCTCGTTCCGGCGGCCGCTCCCCGGACCGGTGAGCGCGGCCGCGATGCCGTTCTTCATCGTCCATCAGCCGGTGATCTTGGCGATCGCCTTCTTCGTCGTTCGGTGGGACGCTGGGATCGCCGCGAAGTGGGGCGTCATCGTGCTAGGTTCGTTCGCACTTTCGGCGGCGGTGGCGACAATGCTCGTGCGGCTCCCCGTCATCTCGATGATGTTCGGGGTCAAGCGGGGCACTCGCTTCGTTACCCGTCGCACGAACTCATCGACCAGCCCTGTCCATCCGTAATCGACGAACCAATCGGGACGCCTGTCTCGCCTGAATCAGCCACTCGGCGAGCGTCCCTCGCCGATGGCTCGTGGTACCCGGCGGGCCCGACGGAAGCCCCCATCACCACGAGGATGAGCGGGTTGCGGTCGCCGGCGCCCTCGTGGTCGTTGAGGAACGCGTGCCCAGCCTCGGGGTGCTCCTTGCGGTCACGACGGCTTGTTGATCATCAGCCACAGGATCGTGAGGAGCCCCACGCCGCCGACGAGCAAGATGACTACTGGGACCGGCGACGAGAGCAGGCGGTCGAGTTCGGAATCGGCGACGTCCCGCCTTTCGAGGCAGGCCCGAACGCGTCGGTAGTAGGGCACGGCCAGCCCCACGAGCGTGGCCGCCATGGCCACGAAGAGGCCCAGAGCGATCCAGATCCAGCCCTGTCCCCACCAGTGTCCGAGGAACCCATTCACGAGTCCGCCCGTGAGAAGCAGCGCCAGCGAGGCGTACATCGGCACCCGAGTGGCCGCAGAGAGCTCCAGCATCGCTCGGATTCGCTCCGGGTCGCGCTCTCGGCGAAGTCCGAGCCCGACGGCTGCGGAGACCCCGTGGGCTCCTACGAACCCCAGGAGTCCCGCGATGTGCACGAAGAGCCAGAAGCGGTACACGCCTGCTGCTCGGGCCTGTCCTTCGAATGAGGAACGACCGGTCGAGGGTAACCGACGCTGGACGAGGGCTGCAGACTCCCCGGCCGTGACTCTCGATTCAGGTACCTTCACGTTCCCGGACGAGGCGGGATTCCGGCTATGAAGGGGAGCGAGGTTGTGATCGGTCGGCTGAACGATCTCCTCAGCCTCGAGCTGGGCGCGATCAACCTGTAATTAGCTCACTCGAAGGTGAGCAAAAACTGGGCCTACGAGCCCCTCGCCGAGCGACTCCGGCAGACCTCGCTCGAGGAGATGAAGGATGCGGAGGAGATCACCTCCGGTCTCCGCATAGCCGGCTCCTGGCCTGCACAGGCTCCCACCTCAACCCGGTTCGTGCTCGATCGCCCTCCGTCAGGTGTACACCCCCCCAAATGCGGTGCAGGGCAACCCGCGGTTCGCTCCTGGTTCTGGCCACTCTCGTTGTGGCCGCCGGTCGAGCTAGGGTCGCAAGGCCTCTATCCAACGGGACCCTGAGAGGAGGGGAGAGCTGCAACAGCGCGCCTGAGGCTCGGGGGTGGGAGCCTTCTTCTGCCGCAGCCTCACCGTGCCTGGGAGTGGAGTCGGGCGCCTCCAGTCCACGCCGGTGGACGAGGCCGTAACCTGTTGTCCAGGCAGCCGGTCCTTCGCCTGACGTCACCACCGCGCATACGAAGAGAAGCTCGCCGAGGGGGAGAACTGAGATGACGAACAAGAAGGTGCTGGTCCTGGGAGGAAACTTCGCCGGCCTCACAGGGGCACTTAGCGTCAAGCACGAGCTCGGCAACGACGTGGACGTGACGGTCGTGTCGATGTCGGACCACTTCCAGTTCAACCCGTCCCTCATCTGGGTTCCGTTCGGCAAGAGGAAGGTCAAGGACGTAGTGTTCCCGCTGGCGAGGACCTTCGAGTCTCACACGGTCGAGTTCGTGCACGGCGAAGCCACGAAGATCGACCCGACAACCCAGAAGGTCGAGACCTCCCGCGGTGTGTACGCCTACGACTACCTGATGATCGCCACCGGGTACCTCAACGACTTCGACGTGATCCCCGGAATCGGTCCCGGTGGTAACGCGTACTCGATCACCTCCCTAGAAGGCGCCGTCGACGCCGCGGCGGGCTGGGCTCGCTTCCTGAACGATCCGGGGCCCGTTGTGGTCGGGGCGACGCAGGGCGCGGCCTGCTTCGGCGCGGCGTACGAGTTCGTCTTCAACGTCACCTACCACCTGACGAAGCAGAGGCTCCGGGTGCCCGTGGCCTACGTGAGCGCGGAGCCCTTCCCCGGGCACTTCGGGATCGGTGGGCTCCCCGGCGGGGAGAAGTTGCTCGGCATGTTCTTCAAGCGGCAGAAGATCGATGCGATCTGGGATGTGGCCATGGAGGAGATCGTCGCCGGTGAGATGCGTCTCACGGACGGTCGGAGGCTGCCGTTCAAGTACGCGATGGTCGTCCCACCGTTCATCGGGGCCGAGGTGGTGAAGGCCTCGGGGCTTGGGAACCCCAGAGGCTTCATCGACGTGAAGGACACCTACCAGACGCTCGCCCATCCCAACGTCTACGCGGCGGGGATCGCTGCGGCCGTGAACGCACCGTGGCAGACCGCGAACGCGGTCGGGGTGCCGAAGACGGGATTCCCTGCCGAGACCATGGCGCACGTGGCTGGGGAGAACATCGCCTCGCAGATCCGAGGCGAGGAACCCACCAAGGAGGAGACCTTCGGAGACATCCCCGCCGTGTGCATCATGGACGCTGGCAACAACGGGGTGGTGATCCTGGCCGACAAGATGCTGCCTCCCCGCAAGCACGGTGTGATGATCCCCGGTCCTCAGTCGCATGCCGCCAAG
>DASXTW010000009.1:0-4932 GCA_036505215.1 Actinomycetota bacterium
TGCGCGCGAGCAGCGGGGAACTCTCCGCCGCTCCACGGATCGGTCTCGCTCGCGGACTGGCTGCGCTGGGGTGGAACCTTCTGTCGGAGGGTTTCACACTCGTGTGGTTCAGGGTCACACGCGGAGCGGCCTTACTTGAGCGCGCGCGACGGGCGGCATGGAGGGGCGGCCGATCGTTCGAGATGCTGCGTCCAGGGCGGGACCGAACGCCACGGTACGGCAGGATCGGCCGGGTGACCTTCCTCGCGCGCGGCATCCTCACCAGGCTCGCCCCCCGGATCGATGGCGGGGGTTCCGGCCGATAAAGGCCTATCGGCCGCGTCCCGCTTGTTTGCGGGCGCGTGCCAACGCCCACACGGCCGGTCCCACACGCCACAGCACCCAGAGCGGTCGGTATGCGTAGGCCACGGCCAAGCCCACGCGCCCCCGCCTGGCGAGCGGAGACCACGCGCGGATGAAGGACACGGGGGGGAAGATCTTCCGGAGCACCAGCCGTCCCTTGCCACGGAGGCCCGGGCTCGAAACGAGCCAGTCGATGCCGAGAGCGAGTGCGGGAGCCCCTCCCCCCGAGCGGATGGCGATCTCCAGAGGGGCGTCCTTTGGAAGGCCCAACCGATCCGCCAGCTCAACTCCCGAAGGGACGACGAGCCGAAGGCCTGCGGCCAGGCCACCCAGCGCCCCCACCTGGTCGGCAAGCCATACCGTTTCGATCCACAGGTCGGGTGGGAGTCGATCGATGGCGTGACCCAGGTCATGGCGGGCCTTGGCGATACGGGGCCCGTCCTTGGCTGTGTGAAGCGCGAGGACCAAAGCCCGCGCGGACGGGGCGAGCACGTCCACGTCCACCCCAGCCACGCTCATCCGCTCGAGCTCCTGGGTCAGGGCGGCCCACAGCTCGGTCGGGGGAACCCCGACGCCCGTCAGCGTCTGATGCAGGTCGACGTTCATCGAGTCGCTCCGAACCCAATTTCGCGAGTAGCGTGGCCAGTCTCCCTCGATGGCTTCCAGACCGTGTCGCTCGAACCCGAGCCCCTCCAGAACCTCCTCGGCCGCTACCACATCCGAATCCGGAACGAGGAGATCGATGTCCGAATACCCACGAAACTCACCCTCGCGATAGAGCCAGCGGGTCAGCGCGGGCCCCTTCAGCAAGACGCTCCGGACTCCTACTCGGCGCCATGCAAGGACGATCTCGGCCGTTCCTCGATCCAGGATGAGCACGCGCATGGCGCTCTGCATCTGGGGAGAGATGTGCTGGTCGGAAGGCTGTGTGACATCCATCGTGACCTCATCGCCGGATCGTCGCTTCCCGGAATCTTCTCACGGCGCCGGAGCACAAGCACCGCCCCGCACGGGAGACGCCCTATCCTGTCCTCCATGGCTCGGCCCACTGCGATGCGTTCGCTCGAGCAGACGGAGCCGCCCCGGTTCTCGATCGTGATCCCCTGCTATGAGCCGCAGGAGCGATTTCTTCAGGAGTGCGTCACGAGCGTCCTGGGTCAGACGATCGATGGGTGGGAGGCGATCGTCGTCGACGATGCCTCCCGCCATCCGGATGTGGAAGGTCTCATCAGGCGAACAGGCGATCCCAGGATCCGCGTGGTCCGACACACGCAGAACCGTGGCGAGGCATCGTCGAGGAACACGGGGAACCGAATTGCTCGGGGGGAGCTCATCGTGGCTCTGGATGCGGATGATCGACTGGCGCCCGATTTCCTTCGCAAGGCCGGGGCTGCGCTCGACGCGTCGCCTCAGACCGACTGGGTTCTGACCGACAGGCAGTTGTTCGGGTCGAGCGTGGACGTCCTTCGCTATCCAGTTCCACTGCCGCCACCATGCCCCATGCATTTCAACGCGCAGAGCCCGGGACTGATCCGACGACGCCTGTGGGAGGACATCGGTGGTTACTCGGAGGAGGAGGTCTTCCGAAGCGGAGGTGCGGACCTCGATTTCTGGATGTCCGCGGTGGAGCAGGGGGTCGTGGCGGGGTACGTCGCCGAACCCCTGTACCTGTGGCGGATCCATGGCGCCTCCGCCAGCCAGAACAGCTTCCGGTACAACAATCACCTCATCCATCGAGCGCTGTATCGGCGTCATCGCCGTCTCTTCCGTTCATACGCCGACCGTTGCCCTCGGTGCCGGGGCCGCCGGAGCATCGGGGACTATCTGGCGAACGGATACCTGGCCGCAGCCGATGCCTCACTCCTGCGAGGAGAACGAGCCCGGGGCTCGTATCTGGCCGCTCGAGCTTTCGCTCTGAATCCTGATCGGCGGGCGGTGAGGCAGCTCGCAAAGATCCTCGCCCCCTCCCCCGTGGTAAGGGTCGGACGGATCCTGCAGGCCAAGCTATCGCGGTCCCGCCGGCTGGGAGAAAAGGTCCGATAGGTTCGGCCAGCTAGTTCAGGCGGCGACCGTGTCCCATCCTGGCCATCCCCGGATGACGGGCTCGCCCGGGGAGCGCCCAGGTGGCCGGCGCACCTCAGACGGGCGCAGGTTCGACGAGGCCGCGCTGGGCGAGTTCGTCGACGAACTGGCCGATCTCCTCCTCGAATTGGGGCGGGAGCTCCTGGAGCCGATCCCTCAGTTCCTGAAGGAGGGTGTCGAACGCCTTCGGTTCCTCCAGCAGTCGCCAGATCAATGCCCCTACCTCGTTCAAGCCGTGATAGGCAGCGGTGTCGAGGTGAAGGAGCACTCCCCCTTCGCCTTCCCCCATGCTTCGGTACTCGACGCGGGGGTTCCTTCGTAAGACGGTTGTCGCCTCGATCATGGTCCTCCCTTCGGCGTCATGTCTGATCCTGCCGACGCATCCGCTGGCTCGCCTGCCACAGAACCCACGCGACCGCGCTCAGCCCAACGGCCGACATCAGCCAGGACAATGCGCTCGGGCCACCCAGTTCGAGGCCTCGTGCGGCGGACGGATCGCGTCCCAAAGACACGACCACAACTGCGAGCGCCGCCAGGGCAACGTTCCTGGCCAGCAGGAGCCGGTAGTCTCGGATCCGCGCGCCTCCAAAGCATCCGCAACCCAGCTTGTCGGTCGCAAGCAGGAGACGGGCCCGGACGATGGCCGCGCAGAAGATGCCGAGCAGACCGATGGCCAGCACGGCCCCCGCGCTCGCCGCTCCGGCCACAAGCGCACCCGCGATCCCCACCTCCACCCATGGGAGGAGGAGGAACCCAGCGGCCCTGAGGGGGCGGTTCAACCGGTACGAGACGAGATCCAGCCGCCACCGCTCGGCCCGGAGGATCTTCATCGAGCCCGACCATGCGAACGTCGCAGCAAGTAGTGCGGAGGCGAGGGTCACCCAGACATCGGACATGGCACCAGATAGTACGGGAAGGCGTTTTCCGCGGCCTCAGCTCCGCCTACAGCGGGCCAGGTGACTTCTCCGCGAGATCCGGCTGCTTGCCCTTCGAGCTCGCCGACTTGGTGACCAGCCAGCGTCGGGACCGGCCGTTCTGCCGGGACCGGCCGTAGTAGGGATACGAGGAACGATCCGAATTGGTGAGCACGCTGCCGATGACCGGGGTACCGATCCGATCCAGGAGCCGTCGGACCTCGTCGAGAGCCAATCGGTCGGCGCGATGTGCGTCCGCCACCACGACGATCGCGTCGGCGGCGATCGCCAACGCGATGGGATCCGACTTGCCCAGGAGGGGTGCCGAATCGATCAGAACGAGGTCCGCGCCCTGTTCGCACTGAGACAGCACGTCGGACATCGACTCCGGATTCAGCACCGAATCCGTGCTCGGGGGGATCGGACCCGTTGTCAGCACCCGCAGGTTGCCGATCGCCACCTTGGACAGGGCATCGACCGCACGCTTCCGGCCGCTGAGGACGTCCGTCAGGCCCGTGCCGTTCGACGCGTAGAAGTAGCTCTCCAGCATGGGCCGTTGCAGGTCGGCTGAGATCAGAACGACGCGCTTGCCGGCCTGAGCCAGCGCTATCCCCAGATTCGCCACGGTGAGCGTCTTCCCCTCCCCCTCCTTGGCGCTCGTCACCATGACGCTCTTGGCTCGAAGCTCGCCGGCCGACTGCAAGACGCTGGTCCCGAGCGCGCGGAAGGCTTCGCTCACGCCCGAGTCCGGATCCGATATCGTCAGCAACCTCGGCCGGCCTCTGAACCGGGAGCCGAACCGAGGGATGACCGCCAAGGCCGGTGCCCCCACATGCTCCTCCAGATCGTCCCTGCCGCGGATCCCACGGTCGAGGCGGTCCCTCAGGAAGGCGATCCCGATGCCGAGCGAGAGGCCCACGAAGACGGCGAAGGTCAGTGTCCTGCGACGATCGGGGCTGAACGGCCCGTAGGGGAACGGAGCGTCCTGAAGGATCTCGCCGACGCTGATGTTCTCCGGGAGGACCAGGTCGTTCAACCGCTGCTCCAGGGACCCACGTTGAGTGAGCAGTGAGTTGAACTGGATCTGCAACGACGTCTTCTCAGACTCCGACTGATTCGGGTCCAACAGCTTGCGCTCCACGTCCTGGAGCTGCAGGTCGATCTGCTCGATGCGAGCGTGCAGCGGCTGGGAGGCGGCGTCGAGGTCGGCCAGCACCTCTCCTCGCCGGTGGTCCAGGTAGGCCTTGGCGAAGGCTTGAGCCGTCCTCTGAGCCGCCGCCGGGTCTGTCGATACGGCTCGGAACAGCAGTGACTGCGTTCCTTCGACTGAGCTCACCTCGATGCTCCCCGGAATGGAGCCGCCGAGTCGCTCCGACGCGATGCTGGCCACGGCGCCGGAGCTCCCGACGCGCTGTTCGGTGAGCAGGTTGATGAATCCCCCCTCGCTCGTCGGCTGCGTCGGGTCGAAGTTCACGGGCCGCACCAGAACCTCGGCCGTCGACTCGTACAGGGGGGTCTGCCGAGACGAGTAGAAGAGGGCGGTAACCACGACCACGCCCAACACCGCCAGGATGTACCACTTTCGACGCCAGAG
>DASXTW010000010.1:0-10054 GCA_036505215.1 Actinomycetota bacterium
GTCCAGGCAAACAGGACTCCCTTTACGCTCTTGATCCGCCGATTGCGATTCACGTGCACACAATCGCGGTCCGTCCATCCAACTCTGAGTCGAGGGATCGGAGGTATCGTGGCGATTGAGGAGGTGGTGGCCGGACAAGTCTTCGAGCCGGATCGGCCTCACAAGTCTTTGCATCTTCTGGGACGGCGTCTGAAGACAAAGGCGCTGGTCACAGCCCTGAAGGCAGCGACAGAGCCGGACATGCCTTCAAAATCGGTGTGCGGGCGAAAGCCCGCAGGCGGGTTCGATTCCCGTCCGCCTCCGCTCCGTCTGACCTGCAGAAGCGCTTGAGCGAAGGGGACAGTGTAAGAACCCACCACCGATCCGAGTCCCTTTCGTGGCGGCCAGTGGCCATGCGATCCCGACGCCTTGGACAGCGCCTCATCTGCGCGTCTTGAATAGCAGCTGTTGTGCGAGAGGAGGCGCTCGCCATCCTCCGCGAGGAGCGCCACATCCTGCCACGAGGCGCGCTTACAAGGGTCATCAACGAGGTTTCGGATGCGGTCGTCGGGCTGGGACCCATCGAATTCCTGCTCAAGGACCCGGACGTCACCGAGGGCTTTCCAATCGCTCGGGCCCGACGAGCCCGTTATTCCTCGCCCCCGGGCAGCATGGCCGCCTCGGCGTCGAGCTCAGCCAGCGTTTCTTTTACGTACTCCATGGTCGCGAGCAGCCTCAAGGTCACCTCGGGGGCCTCTCCCTCCGGGGGCTCCGCGAACCCGTACTCCCGCTCGGCGATGCGGATCATGAAGTCCGCCTCCTCCCCCCGCAGCCCGAGCCGGTTCATCAGTGCCTGTCTGACCGCGTCGCGATGGCGGAGCTTCACGGCGTCTCCGCGCGTCGCTCCGCGTGCGGCCTGAAGTACCACGTGGCCCAGGCACTCACGAGTACTGCCACCTCCGGTCTTGGCCCCAGGGGCCGTCGTCGTCGAACAGCACGATCAGCGTAGCGACGAGCGGCAGCCCCAGCAGGATCGCGAGGCAGGACATCATCTGCTCGCCCCCTCTCGCGATGATCCGCGGCAGTGGACGTCTGTTCGAAGGGGGGTCCATAACAATCGATCTGTCTTCCAGACTTGCTACCGGGAAGTCATCTCCCTCCGCAAGCCGGTGTGCTCGCTGCTTGCTCACACAGAGCAGCTGAGCAATATCAACGAGTCGAAGAAGGACTTCTAGAGTCACGAACCAGATGCTAGACTCCCCGGTCAGCCACCGACAGAAGCGCCGCTCAGTACATCGGCTGCGGCGTCTGTTTCCCCCGCTTGATCTGGAAGCAATAGCCGGATGTGAGCCCGGTCGCATTCACCATCGCGGGCAGCGTGACGCGAGCTAGCCCAGGCATGCACTTCACGTACGAACTCCTCTCGGTCGTGCGGGCCGGGATTCTCACGCTTCCACTCCCTAGCCAGACGGGCCCGTTCTGAGACGGCTGCGGACCGCTTCGCCTTCGCCTCTGGTGTCTGCGCCGGATCTTCCTCCGATGACCGCATTGCCGCGAGCGTCCGCCTCGCCGCTCCCACGAGGTTCGCGGTTCGTTCGGCCTTGAAGGCCGGCAAGCAGTCAGGACATAGCTTCCCTGCATGGCCCCGCTCGTCGATCGACAGGATGACGCCGCACACACGACAGGCGTTTGGCGCCCTCTTCGTGCGTGCCACTTGGGATGTCCCGCGACCGAGCGCCCCTCGGCCCTTCGAGCCGCTCCACGGGCGGTCGCGCTGGGTGCCCGCACGCCCGCAGCTCCGGCCAACGTCCGAGCGATCTCTTTAGCATGCGGCGTCAGTGCCTCCTCCCACCGACCTAGGGTCGATTCAGCGAGAAGCTTCGCTAGCAATGGTGCGAGACGCACTTGCCCGGTCGGTAGTTCGCCAAACTCCCGGCGCGAGAAGGTGCGCTCGCGGAGCAGATCAAGGACGTAGTCGTCGATATCGGGTCGGACAGCCTCGACGAGGTCGAGCGCCGCGCTATTCCGGTAGGGCGCATCACGATGTGCCCAGCCGAGACCAGGATCGAGCCCGAGCGCAAGCGGGCGAGCGATGCCTCCGCCGTCCAATCGGTAACGATCGAGGGATCGCCGTGCGGCTCCACTCGGAGATGGTTCCTGGGCAGGAACGTCAAGTTGACGGGCGAACGGCTCCCCGCCATAAGCCGTCAAGTGGCCCCGTAGACGCCTCCGCGAGTGCCGGGTCGATGGGCGGGTGCCCGAGGCGTTCCTGTTTGTACCTCCATTTCCGCCGCACGAATTCTCGGTGCCAACGCAGCAGGTGGATGGCGCCACGATGAAGGATCCCCAAGGAGAGCGAACAGAATGACCGCGCGACCCTACAGCTGGGCTTCAGGGCGACGAGTCAGAGAAGACGTACCTTCAGCGTCGGCAACCGAGTTAGGGCCTACAGCCCGCACGTTCCAGGAGCTCTTCCCACGCCACCCGCATATTATGGTACGTATCGCCGGAGCCCTTCCGGAAGTGAGGACCGGAGCGCCGCCGGATCTCGGCCAAATGCTAAAGCCATCCGCGGTGTGGCCCCAGACGTACGGTACCTTGGCCATGTCGACGAGGCGACCATTGGAGAGTACAGCTTTGCCGTGGTCCTGGACCGTCAAAGCGCCCTGGTAGACCGGCGACGCCTGCGGTAGCCGCGGCAGTCCGAGAGCCACGAGGAGTCCTTCGGCATCCTCTACGACATCGATTGACCGAGACGCGAGGACATCGCTTACCGCGCTCGGGGTGGCGGTAAGACCTGCCGCCTCAGCCCAACCACGAAGAGCCGCCTCCGCCCGCTCGTTCCATCCGTCCCCGTGGGGCGCCCGGGCCAGCGCCCATGCCCCGTCCTCGTCTTCTTCGGCTAGCTCTGGCTGCAGGACGACATAGGAGACTTCACTACCGGGAACAGCGAGCATGACGATGGCGAAGTCGCCGTCTTGGACGCGAATACCCAAACTGGGCTCGCGGGTCGCCGTCGATGCCTCCCCGACGAGCCGTGCCTCATCCCATGGCGGTCGGAGCGGGAACTCGAAGACCATCCAGACATCCTGGAGGCTGACGGCACGGCCTCCTCGGCGATTCATCACATCCTCGAACGACGACTCCCTTCTTGCGATGAGCCAAGTCAGTGACGTGCCCATACCGCATCAACCTTAGGGTACGGGAACCGGTGCTGGTCAGGGGTTCCCTCTGGCCCGTTCGGCTGGTCCGGAACCCGGAGACCGTTCCCATGACGGCAAATGGGTCCCTCGTGCGATCGGGTAAGACATGGGGGCCGGTATCGCCCGACAATGTTCACGAAACAGGTGTCTCCCCCGGCGGACGGTCTGGATCTCCCAATCGTGGCCGCCGAGTTGGAGCAGGTCGAGCGAACTCGGAGAAGCACCTGGTCAAGGGCCCGATCCCAGGTTTCTGTGCCCTTCAGGCCTTCCAGGTAGTCACTGGCGAGATCATGCCGAAGCTCAGTCTCGACTTCGGGCGTAGCTGACGAATGGTCCCAGTGCTTGTTCGGTGCGACGACGGTCAGGAGGTTCCTGAGAAGGAGAGGTATCGGCGGTTGGGCTCCGCCGTCGGCATCGTGTACGGGCGCCTCGACCGTGTTGGTGGTGCGACGAGGAGCCTGGACTCGATGACGGCCATCACGCGCCAGCCGTAACCGCCGGCACGGTTCAGCGACGCTAACCCGCCTATGGTGCTTGGTAGGAGGCATCGGAGATGACCGCAGTCGCAGGAACCTTCGAAACCCACCCGAGGATCGCATCAAGAGTGTTGCTGACCTACGTGCTCGCGCTTGCCATCATGATCGGAGTGATCCTCACGATCCGAACGCTGGGCTCGACCACGGCGGGATCACCTAAGCCACGCCCACAGACCGGTCCGCCGGTAACGCTGGTGGCGCCGATCACCGGGCAGACCGTGCAGTAAGGTGCTCCAGGTCTTACGCCAGAGAGTCGTTGGTCGCGGACGTTCAGGGTGACCATCGTTCTGCGCGAAAGCAACGCAGACACAGCCGAATACTGGAAGGCGACCGCTGAGCAATCGTAGGGATCGTGCCGATCCAGGATCACGGTAACATGCGCTCAGGCCTCAGGCACGGGAAGCGCGCCGATCTAAGATCGCCGCTCGAGGACACGTCTACACTGGTCGTTCCCAGAGTGTGAACCGCCGGTGAACGAGAGTCTCCTGCAGCTGCGGCTCCCACTTGTGCTGAACCTCGACGTGCACGCCGTTGTGCTCCCACGCTCGAACGTCATCGATGTCGTCCCACTCGGAGAGCACGAGGTAGACCGGTTGGTCTTGCATCGACCGTGCCTGAAGGGGTCCGAAACCCCAATCACCTTCACTCAGCAACTGGATCGCCGCTCTCGGCATCCGAAAACGCCGCTGCGAGGAACCGATAGGTCCATTCCTCAGCGAACTTCCTCGAGTCTGCGAAAACAACCGGGATCTCAGCGCTTCATGCTCGCCCTGACCAATCGGGACGGCTAGGTCGGCGAGAGAATCGGTATCTCTCATCGTGCCGATCTACCACTCGGTCTTCATTGCATTAGAGGTTCGGGGACACGTCCTTGCGCGCCCTCAAGATCGGGGCGACCAGTCGCATAGGTCTGCGACGATCTCCGGCTCCTGAGCCGCTATCTGGACCGGAAGGGTGAGCCCGACGGGCCGACCGACCAGCGCGCTCACTGGTGCGGCGGAGTTGTCGTGCTCGAGCCGGAGGTGCTCGGCACTCTCGTCGACATTCGCCTCTGCCCATTCCCATCCGAAGGGCGATCGTGGCCTCGGCGACTCGTACCCGCAGCGGCGACATCGATGCTCGGGCGGCTGATCCGAGCTCACAACGAACCCTGCAAGCACGAGCTCCCGACAATCGGCGGCCTCAGCTGCCTCGGGCGTCGGCATCCCCCATTACGATCGGGATGGATGCACCGTCCCCACAGCGAGGACACCGGGCTGGTCCGTCGTGATCTGCTCGGCGGGTTGATCCACGAGTACGAGCTCGCAGCGTGATTGGAATATCGAGTATTGGCACCCTTCAGGACGGGAGCCTCTGGTGGCTCGAAATCGAGCAAAGGGCAAGAGCGTTCTGGAGCGAACCCCCGACGTAGGGCTAGCCGTCCTCGACGACAGTCATCTCCCGCCGGAACCGACCGATATCTCGCGCCCGCAGTCTCCAGCGACACTCGTTCCATCCGCGTAGCCTTGACGCGGCGACCGGTTTCAGGGGTCGCTCAGGTCGCGGTGAGCCGGAACGCTCCAACGAAGCACGCCGTACAAGCCAAGCTGACGCTGTACGGTCCTGGCCGAAGCCGGGGCCTTCGAGGTGGGTTGTGGGTGTCCTGGTGGCACCATCCCCTGGCGGGGACTTCGAAGTTCCCGGAGACCTGGCCGTCCGAACCGACGCGTGCCGCTCTATCGATGTCGCGCACCAGATCACATCCGGGCGGCGCGCCCGACCCGTTGAACGAGAGGAACAGCGAGGTGGGTCCCGCCCCGTACGGCCAGCACGTGGCGGTGAAATGCTCTCCGTCGATGCGAACCGACGTCCCGACGGGCCCGCGGCTCGGTGTGAGCTCCAGCGGCGGAAGGTAGTAGCCGGACAGACGTGATCCGAACGGGCAGTGCTTGGATCCTCCGGAGTTCGACGTGGACTTGAACGGGGATGGCGAAGGGCGGTGCGTTTGCTTTGGGGAGGACGCTCCCGTGCAGGCGGCCGGGAGCACAGCCAAGACCGCCGCTGCGACAAGAGCCTTCACCGTCGATCCCTCGGCGGACATGATGCCCACTGCATCCCTACCCATACGGGCTGCCGAGACAGCGAGACCCTGGATCCACCCTGACCAGACCGTTGTTCAGCGTTCCCGTGTACACGGCGCTGCCGACCGCGACCACATTCGAGGTGCCGTACTGGGAGACGGAGGACCGCGGGACGAGCGCCCGAAACGCGCCGGTGGCCGGATCTGCGCATGCCAAGGCGCCGGTCATGGCGTCCGAAACCCAGAGGATACCGTCAGCCAGGTCAGCACGGATACCGTTGGTCCCGGTCATCTCCGCCCCGTTCCAGACAGCGAGCCGGTGAAGATTGGACGCGTCAAACAAGTCAACGCTCCCCATCATCCCGGTCGCGTAGGCTGCCCAGACCCCGTCTGGAACCGCGGCGAGCGAGTTCATGGCGAGGGCGCCTCGCTCCACGTTCGATCGAAGACGAAGCGCACCGGTCGCCGGATCCCGTTCCTCGATCGCCTGGATGGTGGCATCGCCGGGCGGATGCGTGGAGTCGTACAGGATGCCGTCTTGCTCATCGATCGAGATTTGGCCGACCGCCATCTTCAGGGAGATCGTCCGGTCGATGTGGCCGGTCGCCGGATCGATCAAGTACAGGGCTTCGCTTGCTCCGACCCACATCCCGGCAGGAGTTGGCGCGAGCGGGTTGGGAGGCTCGGGGAGGGCCAGGCGCTGAAGAACCTGCAAGGTTGCAGGGTCGAGCCGATAGAGGAACCGCGTTGCCGGTTGACCGTAGTCGAGCACCCCTCCCCCGCTCACCCAGAGCCACCCTCCGGCGACGGCGAGGTCGTGGGCGCCTTTGATCACGGGGCCGAACATGGCGGTCCCCGTTCGCGGGTCGAATCGCGCCACCCGCTGCGGCTCGTTCGAGGCTCCGAACAAGACGAAGACCGCTCCGTCGCCGACGGCCAGTCGGGAGGGAGGGCCGGGGAGGTGGAGCACGGTTGAACGAGTGGACGTGCCGTGGCGGAGGGAGAGGTGATGGGCGATGGCGAAAGCGAAGAGGGCACCGGGGACCGGATCTTGGTACCCGGTGGGCTTGGCCGTGGGAGGTTGGATGCCGTCGGCGAGCAGGCTGTCGCCAGAACACCCAACACCGCTGCTCCGACGAGGGCCTTCACGGCCCTGACAGGTGCCATTGCCGCAGTGTGATCCTCGTGGCTCCGCCGTCGCCTGTCTTCAGTAGGGAGGCTCGGCGGTCGCCGTACCGAGATGGGTCCTGCGAGGAGGGTCGCAAGCCCCACAGGAACCGACCGAATGCCTCGATGATGGGTGCGTAAGCCAGCTCCCAATCGAGCGGCTGACAGCGTCCCTCCAGCCTCTCGAACCAGTGCCGCGGGCGATCTCCAGCCCCTCGCGGCCCAGGCTGGTCTTCCCCATCCCAACGTCGCCCGACACGATGAGAGGCGTACCCGAACCTGCTGCGCCGCGGTCTACGGCGTCGGCGATCAGGTCCCGCTCGGCTTCCCGACCCACCAGCCCTCGGAGGCGTCCCGGTAATGATCCACCGACCACGGGTCAATCTAACCAGGGAGGCCGACCCAGAGTTGGCGCGCCCTCGGCCACCGCCTACTTGGTCCCATCAAGTGTGGACGAGACTCCTTCGCCCGTTCCACGCGATCCCGGGGATCCGCTGGCGGGTCCCCGCGAGCATCGTGGGCTGGGCCGCCGGCGCGGCGGTGGTAGACGGCATCGTTACTTCGCCGAAGGCCTGGACCTCCTGGTGGCACCGGTAGTCGCCGCCGTGATCACCGGGTCTCTCTCGTCGCGCTCGTGCGTTTGGGCCTGTCAGCGGTACCGAGGCGCGCGCGCTCCGTTCGGTGGCTCTCGAAGAATCCGAGGAGCGTACCGGAGCACGCGAGGACCTCGGGTGGCGCTCCATCGAGAGGCCTGCCCGCCGGATGCGCTTCTTAGGGGCGCTTCTCGCCGCCGGCTTCGCGAGTATTCCGGGAGTCGCATTCACGATCTCGTCGCAGACCGGGACCGAGTACATCCTCCCACGTTGGCGACGCGCGCCGAAGCGATCCTTCTGCTGGCGACGCGGTCCCTGCCCCTTGGGGGACTGACGGTCTTCGATTCCATCCTGTGGATGCGCGGGACCGATGGCCGTCGTCGGTTTCGTTGGCCTCTGACGGGATTCCGGCCTGGATCCGCGCTCTCAGCCGGGCGAGGTTCTTGCGCGCTTCGGCGCGCCCGATGGCGGGCAAGATCGGGTGTAGGAAGCGAAACGGGCGGATGAGCCTCCCCTGGGCGCGGTAGGTGGCGACTGAGAGCCCGGAGGAACTGGCTCCAGGACAGGCCGCTCCGACGTGGCGGGGCCGAGGCCCTCTCGCCGAAGGACCGTGCGGATGGCCGTGGCGAAGACCCGGACCCCGAGCTTCAGCAGCTCCCCGCGAATCCTCAGATACCCCACCTGGGATTCTGCCTCGCCAGGCGAGTGATGAGCTCAACCGCTTCGGGACCCAGCCCTGGCCGGCCCGGCCCGGCACGGCGACAGGTCTACGTGCGGCGACCAGTTCGCGGTGCCACCGGAGCGGGCTTCGAGCGGTCACGACGAACGCCCTTCAGCGTGCCTTGGCAAGATCCGACTCGCCGCGGCGAGCAGCATGCGGTCCCTTCTGCGGAGCGGCGGCCGGCGGATGTTGCGCGAGATCACTTGAGCTGATGTCGAAGGACCAGCAGCTCGACTTCCCGTTCGAACTCGGCACGACCTGACCAGGCCCTAGTGGAGCAGCAGCGCATAGCGAAGTAGAGCAGCATCGAGTCGCTCCTGAGAGCGATGGGCGGTGATGCCACTTAATGCCGCTACTCGGAGTGGATGTCGGGACTTGCCTACCCCTCACGCTCCCCCGGTCAGCGCCCCGGCCTTGACCCTGCTTGCCTCGGCCAACAGCTCATCCGCATGGACCGCCGCGGCCTCGCTCTCGGGCAGCCCGGAGAGCATCCGTGATAGCTCGGCCACTCGCTCGGAACCCTCCAGCAAGGTGGCCGTGGCCCGGCCATCTGCTTTCTCCACGCGGATGTGCCGGTCGGCGAAGGAGGCGATCTGCGGAAGGTGGGTGACCACCAGCACCTGCCGGCTCGCGGCCAAGGCGGCCAACCGCTTTCCTACCGCCACCGCGGCCCTTCCCCCGATCCCCGCGTCTACTTCATCGAAGACCAGCGTTGGCACGTCGTCGAGATCCACCATGACGCTGCGGCAGGCGAGCATGGTCCGCGAGAGCTCGCCGCCAGAGGCCACCTTGGAGAGCGGGAGCGCGGCCTGCCCCGGCCCGCCGGAGAACAGCAACTCGACCCGCTCGGCCCCGGTCGGGCCGGGCTCGTCCAGGGACCGGCGCTCAACCTCCACCGTGACCCCCTCCATGCCCAGTTCGCGCAATTCCGCCTCGACCACCGCAGCAAGCCTCGGCCCGGTCTCGGCCCGGACCCGGGTGAGCCCGGCGGCGGCATCCACCGACCGCGCCGTGAGGTCCTCGACCGCCGGCCGCAGCCCGATCCGTTCATCATCCGCGGACGCCAGCGAGGCGAATCGGGCCCTCGCCTCCTCCAGGTAGGCCAGGACCCCCTCTTCCTCCTCGCAGTACTTCCGCTCGAGGGCCTTGAGCGCCCCAACCCGTTCCCGGACCTCCTCAAGGCGGGCAGGGTCGAGGACGAGGCCCTCCCGGTACCCCCTCAGGTGTCGGGTCAGGTCACTGGCCTCCTCCGCCAGGGCCGCGGACCGATCCGCCAGTCCCTGGGCCTCCGGGTCCAAGGACGACGCCTTCAGGAGCGCGGCGGCTACCCTGAGGAGGGAGTCGACTCCCGTCCCCTCGGCCGACAGGACGTCTTCGGCCAAACCGGCATACCCGAGGAGCCGCTCGGCGTAGGCCAGGCGCGCCTCCTCGGCCTCGAGCCCCGGGAGCTCACCTGGGCGGACCCCGGCCGACTCGATCTCGCGGATCTGATAGGCGAGGAGGTCCATGTCGCGCTCACGCTCTCGAGAGAGCGCAGTGAGCTCCTCCAGGCGGGCCCGGGCGGCCAGGAGCCGGCCGCGAAGGTCGCGGAAGGACCGAACCCGCGCCAGGTGTTCGGCCCCCGAGAATCGATCTACGAACTCGGTCTGGGCAGTCGCCGACAGGAACCTCAGGCCCTGATGCTGCCCGTACATCTCGACTAGGTGGGAAGCCAGATCGATCAGGGCCGAGACCGGCGCGAGCTGCCCGCCGATCCGCGCGTTGCTCTTCCCGTCGGCGCTCACCGTCCGAGCGAG
>DASXTW010000011.1:0-6163 GCA_036505215.1 Actinomycetota bacterium
CCCACGTCGACGGGGTCGAGTTGAACGCGAGCTGCCCCAACGTCTCCTGGGGCCGGGACCGGGACAACGAGGCCCACCTCACCCTGCTCCTGCGAGGGCTCGGTGAGCAGCGAACGACGCCGCTGTTCGTGAAGCTCCCACCCTTTCGAAACGACGTGGAGCGCGAGGTGGTCCTGGCGCTCGCCCGCATCGCGCAGGACGGCGGCGCCGACGGGCTGACCTGTTCCAACACTCGGCCCGTGGCCGATCGACGACTGTCGACGGGGGCAGGTGGGCTCTCGGGCCTCGAGCTGTTCCCGGACACCGTCCGGATCGTGGCCGAGGTCCGGCAGGCGACCGGCGAGGTGCTCCCCGTCAACGCGTGTGGCGGCGTCTTGTCCGCCGCGGACGCGCTTGCCTGCCTCGATGCTGGCGCCGTCACCGTCCAGGTGTATACGGGGTTGATGCACGCAGGCCCTCGCGTGGTTCGCGACATCGTGCGCGGGCTGTCCGAGGCCCGGGGCGGCCGGTCCCTTGCCCCCGCCTCGCCCGCCGGTCAAGATGGCACGCGTCCCGGCGGGTTTCGGAGGGAGTTTGGCGCAATCGCAGATGCAGGTGAACGACGTCCAGGCCCCACGAGAGGCCCGAGCGGCCGTCCGGCTGCAGGGGGTTCGCAAGCGCTTCAGTGAGGTCGTGGCCGTCGACGGCATCGATGTCGATGTGCGGGAAGGCGAATTCTTCTCCATGCTCGGACCATCGGGTTCGGGCAAGACTACGTGCCTGCGGATGATCGCCGGTTTCGAGGCACCATCGGAGGGCCGAGTGTGGCTCGGGGATAGAGACGTGACGAGTCTCGCCCCTTACGAGCGCGACGTGAACACGGTATTCCAGGATTACGCCCTTTTCCCGCACATGACGGTAGGGGAGAACGTTGAGTACGGGATGAAGGTAAGGAGGATCTCGAAGGACGAGCGTCATCATCGGGTGACCGACGCGATGCGGATGGTCCGGCTGGAAGGGTTCGAAGGTCGCAAGCCCGGGCAGCTCTCGGGGGGTCAGCGTCAGCGAGTGGCCCTGGCCCGGGCCCTGGTGAACCGGCCCAAGGTGCTTCTGCTGGACGAGCCCCTCGGCGCCCTCGACCTGAAGCTCCGCCAGGCCATGCAGATCGAGCTGAAGCAGATCCAGCAACGGGTGGGGCTCACGTTCATCTATGTGACTCACGACCAGGAGGAAGCGCTCACGATGAGTGATCGACTCGCCGTGTTCAACCGCGGAAGGATCGAACAGGTCGGCACACCGGCGGAGGTCTACGAGCGTCCCGCGACCGGGTTCGTGGCCGGGTTCGTCGGGATCTCAAACGTCCTTGAAGGAGAGGCGGCGAGGCTGGTGACCGGGTCGCCGGACGCGTTCACCATTCGGCCGGAGAAGATCCACTTAGCAGACCCGAACGCCCAAGTGCGACCGGAGGAGTGTACGGCAACTGGGCACGTGCGGGAGGTCGTATACCTTGGTGCTCTTACCAGGTACATCGTCCCTCTCGACGTGGGTGGGGAGCTCGTCGTGGTGCAGCAGAACCTGGCCACATCGTCGATGGAGGCGCTCCAGGTCCGGGGGCAGGTCGTCCGGCTCGTCTGGAGCAGGCACAACAACCGTCCAGTCGAGCAGGCCGTGGGTGCGGAGGGGTCGGGAGGCCCGGAGGAGGGGGAGGCATGAGGAACGTGAAGGCGCTGATCGCCGTAGCGGGGGTGATCGCCCTCCTGGCCGTGTCGTGTGGTGAGGAGGAGGGGACCCCTCCCGGCGGAGGTGGGGGACCGGCTGTCGTCGACTCGATCGGACCCACCGAGGGCGCGCTGAGCTTGATCGCGTGGCCGGGCTACACCCAGAAGAAGTGGGTGATGCCATTCGAGGATGAGACCGGGTGCGACGTCACGGTCAAGTATGGGAACACCTCGGACGAGATGGTCAACCTCATGCGCCAGCAGGGCGGTTCGCTCTACGACGGCGTGTCGGCGTCGGGCGACGCCACGAATAGGTTGATCGCGAGCGGCGATGTCGCAGCCGTCGATGTCGAGGCGCTGTTCCCCGAGTATGCGAACGTGATGGAGTCGCTCCAATCGCCGCCCCACAACACGGTGGATGGGCTCCACTACGGCGTCCCATACATGTGGGGACCGAACTTCCTCATGTACAACACCGATAAGGTCACCGAGGCTCCGACGAGCTGGGACGTGGTGTTCGAGCCGGACTCGGCGTACGCCGGCAAGATTACGGCCTATGACAGCCCGATCTACATCGCTGACGCGGCGATGTACCTCATGACCCATCAGCCGGACTTGGGCATCACGGACCCGTACGAGCTCACCCAGGAACAGCTCGACGCTGCAGTTGGGCTGTTGAAGACCCAGGCCGGCATGATCAGCAAGTACTGGGCGGTGTACACCGATGAGATCGATGGCTTCGAGTCGGGCGACATGGTGATCGGCACGGCGTGGCCAGTGAATCAGCAGTACATCGCGAAGGTTCCTGTCTCATCGGTGATCCCGTCGGAGGGGGTCACTGGCTGGGCCGACACCTGGATGATGTCGTCGAACGCCCAGCACCCCAATTGCATGCTGAAGTGGATGGAGTACACGCTTCGACCGGACATCCAGACCAAGGTTGCCGAGTTCTACGGCGCCACGCCCTCGAATACCGGGTCGTGTCCCCAGCTGGACGAGGACCTCGGTGATGCTGCAGCTATCTACCACTGCGGCGACGACGAGTTCCTGACGAGCGTGTTCCTGTGGAAGACGCCACTCTCCGACTGCGGGGACGATCGCGGCAGCGCATGTGTCGACTACGCCACCTGGACGAACGCCTGGACGGAGATCCGGGGCGCGGGCTAGTGGTGGCGGACGATCTCCGGGGGGTCCGGCTTCGGGCCCCCCGGGCCGCCTCCGAGGAGCGATAGACGCATGGCCGTCAGTGGGGCGACGGCGAAGGGCCCGGCCGGTCGCCGCGTGTCTGCGGCCCTGTTCCGCCGCCCCGGCGCGAAGCTTGCCCTACTGCTCGCACCACCGCTCGTATGGATGGTCCTGGTCTACCTGTCCGCGCTGTCGCTCCTGCTCGTGACGTCGTTCTGGCGATTGAATGAGCTCACGTCGGAGATCGAGCGGGCGTGGGGCCTCAGGAACTTCGAGACGTTGTGGCACGACTCGGTGTATCGGACCATCACGCTTCGGACGACGGGGATGGCGGCGGCGGTAACCGTGACCGATCTTGCCTTGGCCTTCCCCATCGCCTACTACGCTGCCCGGATGGCAACGCCCCGCATCCGGTCGGCGCTGCTGCTCGCCGTGTCCTTGCCACTGTGGTCGAACTACCTCATCCGGGTGTTCTCGTGGCGCATCATCACTGCCGGGGAAGGCCCGCTCCAGTCGTTCCTCGGCGTGTTCGGCATCCAACGGTCCCTGGCGGCGAGCAACTGGGCTGTGTGGCTCACCTTCTGCTACCTATGGCTCCCCTTCGCCATCCTCCCGGTGTACGCAGCGCTCGAGAGGCTACCCAGCTCGCTGCTCGAGGCATCGAGCGACCTCGGGGCGAAGGGCTGGATGACGTTCCGCCGGGTCATCGTCCCGCTCGTGCTCCCGGGGCTCGTGGCAGCATCCATCTTCACCTTCTCCCTCACACTCGGCGACTACATCACGCCGACGCTCGTGGGGAAGGCATTCTTCATCGGGAACGGTATCTACAATCTCGTGGGACTCGCCAGCAACCTCCCACTGGCCGCGGCCTTCGCCATGGTGCCGGTGTTGATCATGGCGATTTACCTCGCCGCGGCCAGGCGCCTCGGGGCGTTCGAGGCCTTGTAGCCATGGAGTCACGGCTGGCGCGGGCCATGATCAAGGTCGGGACTGTCGGGACCTTGGTCTTCCTCTACGCGCCCTTGGTCATCCTGGCCCTCTACGCGTTCAACCAGAGCATCACCCGGGCTTGGCCACCGGAGCTGTGGACCACCAAGTGGTTCGGGGCGGCATGGCGCGATCCGGACCTCCGGCCGGCCCTTGCCGGGTCGATCCAGGCCGCGGTGGGCGCGACGCTGATCGCGTTGGTGCTGGGGTCGTGTGCTGCCTTTGCCGTGCACCGGTTCAGGTTCTTCGGCCGAGAGACGATCTCGTTCGCCCTAGTGCTTCCCATCGCGCTCCCCGGCATCGTGACGGCCATCGCTCTGTCGTCGGCCATCGACTTCGGGCACAGCCTCTTCGGGCTCAACTTCTCGGTATGGACGATCATCGTTGGCCACGCCACGTTCTGCATCGTCGTGGTGTTCAACAACGTGATCGCCCGCCTCCGGCGCACCCCGACCTCGCTTGTGGAGGCGTCGATGGACCTGGGGGCGGACGGGTGGCAGACGTTCCGCTACGTGACGGTCCCGGCGATCCGGACCGCGTTAGTGGCCGGCGGCCTGCTCGCGTTCGGTCTGTCCTTCGACGAGATCGTCGTCACGAACTTCACCGCCGGCCCCAAGCTCACGTTGCCGATCTGGGTATTCAATAACATCCGCCTCCCCCGTCAGCAGCCGGTAGTGAACGCAGTGGCCCTGGTGCTGATGCTTCTCTCGATCATCCCCGTCTACCTGGCTCAGCGCCTTACCGGCGGGATGGAGCCGACGCAGGCGCCCAGGCGGGCTGCAGCCACCCCCGTTCCCGTGGCGGCACTCGAGGAAGCGGGTCCGGGGTAGGGTCGGCGGTGTGACGGGGAAGACGATGGGCTCGGCCGAGTGGCCCGCGGTCGCCCTGCTGGCCACGGTGATCCTCATCGGCGCCGCATGCAGCGGAAACACGCGGGACGGTGGGAAGGGCAGCCCTGCCCAGCCGCCCACGGCTGGCATGCCAACCCTCCAGTCGGTGGGGGAGGGTGAGGGAGAGCTCGACCTGATTGCGTGGCAGGGCTACGTCGACGACCCATGGACTCGGCCCTTCGAGCGGGAGACCGGTTGCGAGGTGAAGCCGAGGTACGCGGGGTCCTCCGACGAGATGGTGACCTTGATGGCCGACGGCGGCGGAGGCCACTACGACTTGGTGTCGGCCCCGGGCGAAGCCTCAGTCCGCCTCATTTACGATGGGGACGTGAGGCCGGTGAACGTCAACCTCATCCCGGACTGGAAGAACTTCATCCCGCAGCTCCAGTCGCCATCGCATAACACAGTGGACGGGGTTCACTATGGCATCTCGCTGCAATGGGGTCCGAACACACTGATGTACAACACGGAGGAGTTCCCCACGGCGCCCGACAGCTGGAGTGTGATCTACAACCCCGCATACAAGGGCCAGATCACCGTCCCGAACGATCCCCTCCAGATCGCCGACGCCGCGCTGTATCTGAAAGCCACCAAGCCCGAGCTCGGGATCACCGACGTCTACGAGCTGACCCGTCCTCAACTCGACGCCGCGGTCGCGCTCCTCAAAGAGCAGAAACCGCTGATCCGGAAGTACTGGACCCAGGCCTACGAGGAGATCTCGATGTTCATGAACGGCGACGCTATCGTCGGCTCGTCGTCGCCATATCAGGAGAGCGTGCTGAGATCGAACGATGTCCCGATCGCCTCGACGATCCCCAAGGAGGGCGCCACGGGGTGGGCCGACAGCTGGATGCTAGCCACTGACGCGCCGCATCCGAACTGCGCCTACCTGTGGATGAAGTACATCAGCACGCCAAAAGCCCAGGCGCTCCAGGCCTTCTGGTACGGGGAAACGCCCGCCAACACGAAGGCCTGCCCCATCATGGATCAGCTCGACAAGGGGTCGTGCGCTCTCTACCACGCGAACGCGCCCGCCTCGTACTTCGACTCGATCTCGTTCCAGAAGACGCCGCTCGCCGACTGCGGTAACGGCAAGACTGACTGCATGCCCTACTCGGAATGGAAGCTGGCGTGGACCACCGAGGTGACTGGCTAGCCCTGTGCATGTCGAGCGGCAAGCACCATCGAGACATCGGCGCCGAGGGGAGCGCCCAGAACACCCTACCGCTGTGGATCTTCGGCGCCATCCGCCTGGGCCAGCGGCTGCCCGAGGTGAACGTGGTCGTGTTCTTCGTCGTCTTGTTTACCGTCGTGCCGGTCACGATCGCGGCACGACTGACCGGCGGGGGTGGGGTCACGCGGGCTTCGGCGGCGGGCCGGGCCGCACAGAAGGACGAGTAGGAC
>DASXTW010000012.1:0-23380 GCA_036505215.1 Actinomycetota bacterium
CGACCTCGCCTTCAGCCCCGATGGCGCGTGGATCGCAACGGCGGGTGAGGATGGCACCGTCGCGCTGTTCGATGCAGCGAGCGGTGCGCGACGGTTCGTCCTGCCGGGACACGGGTTCCTCGTCTCCGGGCTCGCGTTCAGCCCCGACGGCAGGTGGCTGATCACGACGGCTCCCGACGGGGTCGTCCGGGTGTGGACCTTGGATCTCGATGAGCTGATCCGGATCGCCAAGGGGGAGGTGACCCGGGAGCTCACCGACGACGAGTGCCGTCAGTACCTGCACCTCCCCGAGGGATGCCCCTGATCGCGCTGCCGCGGAAGCGAGGAGGTTCGTTGAGCCGGCGAACCTCGTCGCCGGTCTAGCCACCTATGTGGCTGCCGAGCGCTGCTGCGCGAGCCTCGCCAGGTTCTCCAGATTCTTCCTGATGCGCGTTCCAAGAGCCACCTGAGGATCGGCTGCGCCAAGGGCTTCAGCCAGTAGGGGAGTCGGGGTGAAGCGGCCTGGGACCGGGTCCTCTCGCGGTCGCTACGGGCCTTCGCCGGCGCCGACCCTCAGTCGGGACCACATCCAGCCCTACTACTTCGTGCCCGGGGTTCTTACAGTGTTCCCTTCGCGGAGGCGGACGGGAATCGAACCCGCCTGCCAGCTTTCGCCGGCACACCGGTTTTGAAGACCGGGGGGCCCACCAGGCGCCCTGACGCCTCCGCCCCAAAGGATAGCTGCCGCTCGGGAACCCTCAGAGGTCCGTGGCCTGCGGGATGACCTCCTTGCCGATCAACGCCAGGGCCTCCAGGTCGTCATGCAGGAGGTGCTGCATCATGATCCTCTCCACCCCGGCCTCGGCGTATTGGGCGAGTCGTTCGACCACCTCTTCAGTGGTGCCGGCGATGCGCTCGGGTCCCAGGCTGGACAGCCAGGCGGCCGGCTCGGTCGAGTCGCCACGCCGCTCCAGCAGCCGGGCCGTCCGCGATTCCAGCTCACCCCGGTCCGATCCCACCAGCGTGAAGATCATCAGGGAGAGGCGGAACTGGTCGGGATCCCGGTCCGCGGCTTCGCAAGCCTTGGTGAGCAAGTCCCGGATCTCCCGGCACTGTTGAGGTGTCTTCTGGTGCACGTTGTACTCATCCGCCCATTGAACGGCCATCTGCACCGAGCGCCGGCCTGCCTGACCGCCGATGATCAGAGGCGGGTGGGGGTCCTGTACCGGCTTCGGAAGGCCGTGGCACCCCTGTAGCTGGTAGTGCTTGCCCTGAAAGGTCACCTCGTCCTCGTCGCGATCCCACAGTCGATGGACGATCTCCACCTGTTCCTCCAGCATGTCGAACCGTTCGGGGACCGGAGGGAAGGGGAAGCCGTAAGCGGTGTGCTCCCCGTCGAACCAACCGGCACCCATCCCCAGCTCAACGCGCCCCTCGGAGGCGTGGTCGGCCGTGACCACTGACTTGGCCAGCTCCGAGGGATGACGGAATGTCACGGGCGAGACCAGGGTGCCCAGCCGGATCCGGGAGGTCTGCGGGGCCAACGCGGCGAGCGTGGCCCAGGCGTCCAGGGACCCCAGCTCGGCCGGGCGGCCGAACGACACGTAATGATCTGAGCGAAACAGGCCCTCGAACCTGTGCTCCTCGCAGGCCAGGGCGATGGAAACCCACTGCTCCCAACTCACGCCCTCCTGCCCCTCGATCATCAAGCAGACATCCATGGGGTTCCCTCCCAGCCTCGAAGCGCCGTTCGGATTGTCGATCTTTCCGCGGATCGTCGTTCGGCAACCAAACCTACCTCAGCGTCCGAGACCCCGGCTACCATTGGAGCCCGTGGAAGCGGCGTTCTTCGACTTGGACAAGACGGTCATCTCCAAGTCCAGCTCACTGGCCCTGACCAGGCCCATGTACCGGGCCGGCCTGGTCTCGCGGTCAGCCCTGCTCAAGGGGGCCTACGCCCAGCTCGTGTACCTGCTGCTGGGCGCGGACGAGAAGAAGATGGACAAGGTCAAGGACAGCATGCTCGCACTGACCCGAGGGTGGGAGAGGGAACAGGTCGAGGAGATCGTCCGTGACGCTCTCGCCCAGCTGATCGACCCGTACATCTACCTGGAGGCCCTGGACCTGATGGAGCTTCACCGGGCCCTGGGCAGGACGGTGTTCATCGTGTCGTCCTCGGCCGAAGAGGTGGTCCGGCCCCTTGCCGAGCGCCTGGGCAAGGTCGACGTCATCGCCACCAGGGCCAAGACCGTGGACGGCAAGTACACGGGGGAGCTGGAGTTTTACTGCTACGGGGCGAACAAGGCCACGGCCATCAAGGAGGTGGCCGAGCAGCTGGGGATCGACCTGGCCGGCTCCTACGCCTATTCGGACTCGGCCACTGACCTGCCCATGCTGGAGGCGGTGGGGCATCCCGTGGCGGTGAACCCCGACCGGGACCTCCGGCGAGAGGCCGAGAAGCGCGGGTGGCAGATTCGTTACTTCCGTCGGCCGGTCAGGCTGCGCCAGCGGCTGCCTCAGGTGCGCCCGCCGTCACCGGTTGCGGCGGCTGCTGTGGGAACGGCCGCTCTGGCGGCCTTGGTCGGGTGGCTCTACCTCCGACGGCTCACGGGCGCCCGCCGGAACTGAGCGAAGACGGAAAGGGGACACCCCTAATGGGTTCGGGCTTTCGCCGAACTCCCTGCTATCTGCGACCTCCCTCAGACAGAGACGGTGCCGCTCGCCCACCCTCCGTTTAGTGGCGGGTCGCCGATTCACAGATCGGGCTCGCCGGGTGTTACCCGGCCAAGCAGCACTCGTTGTCGATCTTATCCGGCCGTGGGTCGACCGCGCCGTCTTAACCGGCGGACAAGGCTCCTGAACCGAAGACTTGGCTTCTCCTGAGTCCGACTTGGGCCAGCTTGAGCGGCTCACCCTTCCGCCCACCTCGGCACGGACTCCGCTATGGTCACGTGATGGCGAACCAAGTCCTTCTGCTCATCCTAGGGTTAGTCCTCACGACCGTCGTCGGCGGGGTTCTCGGCTACTACTACCGCGGAGGACGTGGGATGCGAACCGCCGGGAAACTGAGCGGACGGCAGCGGCGATTGTCTTCGACGAAATCAGCCGGGCGATGGATGAGCGCTTGTACCGGATGCGGCTGGTCTACTGGGGTCTCAGGAAAGGCGACGAGGAGCGCATCGCGGCTGCGATGGGCGAGTACCGCGCTGCTCTAATCAAGTGGAACGACAACCTCAACCGCAATCTCGCCCTCGCCTATCGGTACTTCGGGCGGGATGTCTGGGCGTTCTTGAGCGAAGTCCTGTACGAAGAGTTCGCGATCATTGGTCGGCACCTCGAGGATCGGTACCGACACAGAGGCGACCCGGAGCCCCGGCCTGGCTACGCAGCTCGCCTCTATATCAGCGGGAGGAGATTGCAGGCACTGAGCAACGACATCTACGACCTGAATCGGTACATCGTCTCGATGATCCAGCGGGGTGGGGTCGGCCTCTACTTGGTGGAGAGGGAGGACGACGAGCCGCGCCCCTGGACGAGGGATCTCTTTTCGGTTCCAGGAGTACGCAGGTGGTCGGGTGGCAACGCAACCTCGTTCACATCGGGCACGGTCCACTCGCAATCGACGGGTGGTTCGGACAAGCGACCAGGGACGCGACGATTGCCTTCCAGGTCGCGAACGCGTTGGAGGGGGACGGCGTCGTGGGTGCGTCCACACGACGCCGGATGGCCGAGGTGGTCGCTGCCGCGCCCCAGGCATCTTCGCCAGGGGAATCCGTTACGGGTGAGTCGCGAGACTTGGCCTGATGCCCGAGGGGTTGCGATGGTGATCCGCCAAACCGTCTCGATAGGCGAGGCGATCAAGTGGGCTTGCCGTCCGCCCGTTTGCCCTTCCCCGCAGCCAGCCGAGCCGCCAGCCGCTCCGCTCGGACCGCCGCCTCCCCCACCAGGTCGATAGTCAGCTCGCCGAGGATGGCCAGGAGCTCGGTCTCGACCGCCGGGGCGAGGTGGCCACCGGCGTCGGTCGCCACGCCGACCAGCTCATGGACCCGCTCCACAGCCCGCTCTAGACGAGCCAGGTCGACGTGCTGGTCCGTCTCACCGCCGGGGGGCGCCTCCAGCGATTCCCGCCGCCTCCGCCACTCCGCGAGGTCGATCACACCGTCCACGGCAACATGGTAATGACCGCCTCTGACACGCCCTGACCTGCGAAAACGCGGAGTGAGCCGGAGGCTACAATCGCGGGCGTGGAGGTTGAAGAGGCGTCGGGGAGGCCCGAGGGCGGCGACAGAGGAGAACCGGCAAAACTCGATCACTCCATCGTTGCCGAGGTCCTGGCCTCGCTGGCGTACGGAGAGCTCTGCGGCGCCCGGCGGTCCCAGGAGTCGGTGAAGCTGGCCCCGGATGGCCGGAGCCGAACCGAGCAGCAGGCGGTGGCCGACCGAGAGCGCCAGAACTTCGAGCTGATCGAAGCGAGGCTCAAGGAGCTCGGCGACGAGCAGCTCATGGAGCTGTTTCGCCCCTACTTCGACGCCTTCTTCCAGCACACCGAGCCCAGGGACTGGGTGGAGGCCCAGACCTTCCACTACGTGGGCGACGCCCTCGTGTCCGACTTCGCCGACGTCCTGGTCCCGCTGCTGGACCGGGTCTCGGCCGAAGTGGTCCGCCGGGCCCTGGGCGATCGGGAGGACCAGGAGACCTTTGCCCTGGACGAGCTGACCAGGGCCATGGAGCGGGACCCTTCCGTGGCCCGGCAGATCCGCGGATACACCCAGCGCATCGTGGGGGAGGCGTTCACCCAGACCGGCCGGGCCCTCGAGGAGACCCAGGGGCTGCGAACCCTGCTGGGGGGCGAGGAGGCGGGGAAGCGATTCGTCCTCTCGCTGCTGGATCGCCATCGGCAGCGGGTGGATCGCCTGGGGATCGACCCCGTCGAACCGGACTGACGGAGAAGCCAATCCCCCGTACGGGGAGCGGCGACATCCCCACCTGGCGCGAACCGTGATGCCAGGCCGAGCCGCAAAATCCCCACACCGGCCGATTGTGCGCGTGGCTGTTCGCCGCTAGCCTGACGCTGCTCGCCAGAAAGACTCCCTCCCAGCGAGATCCTTCCAACCCCCCAGCTTCCCTCGACCTCCTCAGCTTCCCCGGATTCGGGTAAGCGCGGCTTCCTCGTTCCCCTCGGTTGGCGCGCCTTCTGGCCGCGCCCTGGCGGCAGGAGAGGAGACGTTCATGCGGGAGACGATGGACGGAAGGGATCGGTGGCCGATATCCAGCGCGTCGCACCCGAACGATGATCTTGGAGCACGGGCCCTAACTCAGGATGTAGAGGCGGCTCTGCGAGCCGATGTGGACGGCTCCGTCGAGCTACGCGTCGAGGGGCCGCTCGGTTCGGGCGTTCACCCGAGATCGCGTCGAAGAGTGCTTCTCGGCATTCGAGATCTCATGTTCCATCAGGAGGTTCTGTATCACCTCGAACGTGATCCGCGGTTGGAGGTCATCGCTGCCGTCACCTGGCCCGGAGCCCTGGTCCAGGCGATGAGGGAACTCGCTCCCGATGTGACCGTTGCTTGTCCGGAGATGGTCCGAGAAATCGGGCACCCGGCCGTCGGTCGCGTCCCGAATCTGCTGGTGGTCGCAGAAGAGCTCACGGTTCCGGTCCTCAGGGAAGGCATCGATGCAGGAGCTCGAGGAGTCTTCGCCTGGCCCGAAGAACGGGGCGAGCTCGCGGAAGAGATTTGGGGCATCGAAGGGCGTTCCGACGATGTCATCGCCGATCGGGGCCGTGTGATCGCTGTCTACGGTGCTCGAGGAGGAAGCGGAACGACGTTCCTGACCACGCAGCTCGCAGCGAGCTTTGCCGACCGCGGTCAACGCTGCGCCCTGGTCGACCTCGACTCGAGTTTCGCCGATGTGACGATCGCCCTCGGCATCGATAGGCCGGCCAGGACGATCGCCGACCTCGTTCCCGTGGTCGGGGAGCTCGGACCTGATCACGTGGATGACGCCTTGTACCGGCATCCGCGAGGATTCTCCGTCCTGCTGGCGCCATCCGAGGCGGCTGCCGATGCTCTTCCTCCGCCCGCGCTGTTCACAGCCGCGATCGCCCTGCTGGCCGGCACATTCGAAATCGTCGTGCTGCATGTCCCCCGGGGCACGGATGGGCTGATCCGCGCCGCCGTCGCAATGGCCGATCAGGTTGTCCTAGTCGTCTCCCCCGACCTGTTCTCTCTGCATGCGTCTCGCCGGGCTCTGCAGGCGCTCGGCCTGGAGGACCAGCCCAATCGGTGCCGGATCATCCTCAACCCTGTCGTCAGAAACCAGATCGGACGGAGGGAGATCGAGAGGGTTCTCGGGATGCCTCCATTCGGGACCGTAAGATTCGACCCCGCCGTGGCCCGAATGCAGGCGCGGGGTCGATTGCTGCCGCCTCGGGCTCGGCGGGCAGCGAGGGACCTCCGCGTCTTGGCGGAGAGGCTCTCCCCACATCGAGACATTTCTCTTCCCCGACCTCCTGCGGTCGACGGCGAGGTGTCATGAGCGCGCCTACCGCGATCGATACCCGGACGGTTCGGGGACGAGTTCGCTCTCGCCTGCTTGGACGAACCGGCCTCGACCTCGATCGGCTGAGCCCACCGGAGAGACGGCTGCGGGTGCGAGAAGAGGTGCTGGCGGTGCTGCGAGAGGAACGGGCCATCCTCCCCGCCGGCACGATCACGAACGTGGTCAATCAGGTTTCAGACGAAGTCGTCGGCCTCGGGCCACTGGAGCGACTGCTCAGAGACCCGGAGGTCAGCGAGGTCATGGTCAACGGGGCCGACGACGTCTTCGTGGAGCGGAAGGGGCGGATCGAGAGGGTGGACGGCCTGGTTTTTGAGGGGGAGGGCCAGGTCTTCCACTTGATCGAGCGCATCGTGGCTCCTCTCGGTCTGAGGGTCGATGAGTCGATGCCCTACGTGGACGCCCGGCTCTCGGACGGATCGCGGGTCAACGCAATAATCCCGCCCCTTTCGCTCTGCGGCCCGGTCCTCACCATTCGAAAGTTCACGCTGAGGCCATTCACACCGGAAGACCTGGTGCGCTTGGGCAGCCTCGCGGGGGCCATGATGGAGTTCCTGGGGGCCTGTGTTCGTGCGAAGGCGAACATCGTGGTCTCCGGAGGAACGGGGTCGGGGAAGACCTCGCTCCTCGGCGTTCTTTCGTCCTTCATCCCGCCGACGGAGCGTCTGATCACGATCGAGGACGCAGCCGAACTTCGGCTGTCGCAGCCGCACGTCGTCTCCTTGGAGGCCCGGCCGGCAAACGTGGAAGGGGCGGGGGAGGTGACCGTGCGCGCCCTTGTCCGTAACGCGCTCCGGATGCGTCCCGACCGGATCATAGTGGGCGAGGTCCGAGGTGGCGAGGCTCTGGACATGCTCCAGGCGATGAACACGGGCCACGAGGGTTCGCTGTCCACGGCCCACGCCAATTCGCCGCGTGACCTTGTATCCCGCCTGGAGACCATGGCGCTCATGTCCGATGTCGAACTGCCCGTTTCACACGTCCGTGAGCAGATCGCCGGGGCGCTCGACCTGATCGTGCACACGAGTCGCACCTCCGAAGGCAGCCGGGTGGTGGCGAGGATCTCGGCAGTGGAGGGATTGCGGGGCGGCTCGGTTGTCCTCGAGGACATCTTCGCCTGGCGCCGCGGGCCCGGGCCGGCGTTCGAAGCCACAGGCACCATGCCGTCGGTGATGAAGCTGCTCGAAGAGCGGGACGAACGAGTCGACCCGCGAGTGTTCACCGCCCGGACGAGAGCCATCGGAGAGACTTCGCCTGGGCACTCGTCGACCCCACGACGCGGGATGCCTACGCTCGGGGGTCACCCGGCCCGACCCCTTGTGGCCGATGGGGCCCACCGAGGCCATAGCGAATGGCCCGGGTCGATCCGTCAGTTCGGGGCGCTGGTCGAGTGACGGTCAGCCACAGGTGAGAGAGACCATGATCATCTGGGCATGCGTCCTGGCCGCGATCGAGTGCGGCCGGCGGGGCCTGATTCGAGTCCGGGCCGAGCGGGACTTCGCCGTTGGGCTCCTCGGCGGACATTCTGGGGAAGAGTCACCGACCGTGTTGGGCGAAAGCGGCCCGCCCCTCCTTCAATCGCTTCGCCTGCTACCGGCTCGGACGCGAAACGGGCTTCTCGCCACTGGGGCGGGACTGCTCTCTGCACTGGCAGGGCTGCAGCTGATTGGACCACTCGGGCTGGCGGCCGGGCTGGCGGGTGGCGCGGTTCCGCACATCCTGGAAAAGAGGAGAGTGGGTAAGCGCGGCGAGGAACTCGAGAGGCAGCTCGCCGAAGTCACCGAGTCGACAGCGATGGCGGTCCGGAGTGGGCTCTCCATCTCGCAGGCCCTCGAGTTCGCTGCCGAGGAAGCCCCCGATCCGATGTCGGCAGTTCTGGGCCGATTCATCCAGGACCAACGCTTGGGGACGCCTTTCGAGGAAGCGCTTCGCCAGTTCTCCGACGAACTGGGCAGCCCGGATACCCGCCTCTTCGCGCTCGTCGTCACCATCCATGCGAGGAGCGGAGGGAATCTCGCGGGAGCGCTGGACGAAGTAGCAGGCACGATCCGCCATCGCATCGTGGTCCGCCGCGAGCTTCGCGCCTTGAGCGCGCAAGGAAGGATCTCCGGCTCGATCCTGGGAGCGCTTCCCATTGCGTTCTTCCTCGTCCTGGCGGCGACGTCGCACCACGACCTGGCGCCCGTGTACAGGTCGCCCGCTGGCGTCGCCATGATCTCATCGGGCCTGATGATGGAGGGTCTTGCGTTTCTGTGGATCCGCCGACTTCTACGTGTAGAGGTCTGAGCCGGATGGCGATTGGTGGAGCAGGGTCTTCCGGAGCTGTCGGCACCGTGGTCGTTGACGTGGGGTCGGCTCTGGGCGGCTTGGCCCTCTATTTCGGCGCCTCAGCGGTTTCCTTCCTTCGTGTTGCCGCGACTAGGGAACTGGTTCGCCCGCTGCATTCACGGTCGCCGTCCCCTCTAAGCACGACCGGGTCCGTTGAGTCACTACTCGCTCGAATCGGCCGGACGCGCCTCGCTCGAAGGTTCCGTCATCAAGCCCGGCTTCGGCGACGTCTCGAGCTCGCCGGAGATCCGATTTCTGCGGAGGCAGTGTTGGGCCTCAAGCTCGTGGTCTCCATCGGCCTGGCAGTCATGCTTCAGGTGATGGGGGTGGCCGCTCATGTCGCCCTGGCTTCCGTCGCCCTGAGCGTTCCGATCGGACTGGCCGCTTCTCGCATACCTGACCTCGGAATTGCTCGCCGGGCGCGTTGGAGGCAGCAGCGAATTGCCGCGCGGGTTCCAGATCTGGCCGAGCTGCTGGTCGCCACCACTGGGGCCGGCCTCAATCCGCTAATCGCTTTCCGCCGGTCCGCGGAAATCCTCGATGGCCCACTCGGTGATGAGCTGCGCCTGGCCGTGCGCGGATTGGAGCTCGGGACGCCCTGGCGCGTCGTACTCGATGACCTCGCTGCTCGGACGGGCGATGCCACCATCCGCCGACTGGTGCGGTCGATGGGGCGCTCGCAACGCTTGGGGACGTCACTCGCTTCATCGCTCCACAACGTTGCCGAGGACCTGCGCAACGAACGGCAGACCCGGGCGGAAGAGCTCGCCAGGCGAGCCCCCGTCAAAATGCTCTTCCCCCTGGTCTTCCTGATCCTCCCCGCCTTCCTCCTCCTCACGGTGGGGCCGGTGCTACTGGCAACCCTCCGAAGCTTGCACTGACTCCCCCGCTTGGGAAGGAGGTGATGAGATGTTGGGGTCGTTCGCCCAACTGAGGTCTCTGTCCAAAGGATGGCGGACATTCACGGCGTGGTTGGTGATGCTGCCATGGGAGGCTCGTTCCCTGCGCCGCGAAGAGGGGCAGACCACCGCGGAGTACGCATTGGTGATCCTGGCCGCTGCCGCAGTTGCCATCGTGCTGATCGCGTGGGCCCGTTCATCGGGCAAGCTGCCCGCGTTCTTCGACAAGATCATCGACGAGATCAGCCAGACGCCGTGACGGATTCAGTGCCCAGGGGGAGAGGGGAGAGGGCCTCGGCGTCCGTGGAGTTCGCCTTGGTCCTCCCTCTCGTCCTGATCATGGGCCTGGCGCTCCTCCAAGTCGGGTTGCTGATCAAGAACCAGCTCGTGGTGGAGGGGTCTGCTCGGGCGGGAGCGAGGCAGGGAGCGGTCACCACGGACGATGCCGAGGTGGCGCGGGCCGCAGAGCTCGCCGCGGTGAGCCTCGACGTCGGGCGGCTCGAGGCCTTCGTCCAACGCGATGGAGGAGCCGGTACTCCCGTGACGGTGAGGGTCGTGTACCACGCACCGGTGAATGTGCCGGTGGTCGCTTGGTTGTTCCCCGACACCATCGATCTGGAAGCGGTGGCCGTCATGCGCCAGGAGACCGGATGACGCTCGCGCGGCCTGGGAATGCCCGCGAAGAGGGAGGACAGCGTGGCCCGGGGCGAACGAGGGTCAACGACGGTACTGGTAGCGGCGATCATGCTGCTCGCGGGGATCCTCGACCTGGTCACCATCGACCTCCTTCGGATCCTCCAGGCGAAGTCGCGAGCCCAGACCGCCGCGGATGCCGCCGCGCTCGCCGCGGCCCAGGAGTTGGCCATCCCCTCAGGGCACATTCCGGTGGAGTTCGCCGCCGACTACGCGGGACGCAATGGCGCCACGTTGGTCTCGTGCCAGTGCGAGCCCGGGACGCAGGAGGCTGTTGTACAGGTCCAGATGCCCGTGGCCCTGGTCTTCTTCGGTCGAGGGCGCACGGTGACCGCCCGGGCCCGGGCTGTGGTGGACGGAGCTTTCCAAGGGCCTGCGGGTAGAATGGCCGCCAATGATTCGGACGGCTCAGACCCGGACGAGAGCGCGGCGGCGCGACGAGCTTGGGGTGGTCGATTACACCCTGGCCAAGCGGGCCCTCCTGCGGGACTTCCGCCGCGGCCTCCTTTCGCGCTTCGAGATCTGCGACGCCCACCCCGAGCTGCTCCGGGCGGCCCGGTATCTGGGGGCCGACGCCTCTGTGCCCTGCCCGGTCTGCCGCGGCCACGAGCTCCGCCTCCTCGCCTACGTCTTCGCCGATGGGCTCCGGCGCGACAACGGCCGGGCATTCGCGTTGCATGAGGGCCTCGAGCTGGCCGCCCGGCAGCGGGGCGGAGCCTGTTACGTGGTCGAAGTCTGCACGGGCTGCTACTGGAACCACCTGAGCGAGGCCTTCATGGCTCGCACCGCCGGCTGACCCCGAACGGCCCACCAACCGCCCACACATCGCACGTTCATCGACACGAACCCTCAACATCCGCTTCGCGAGTAGATCAAGTACCCCTGGGTACAATCCGGCCACAGTGATCCGTAGCACTCCCAAAGGTAAGCACCGCCCCAGGAACGGTCCTGCGTTGCCCCAAGACGGATGGGCAGCGCAGCCAGCCAAGCGTGCGCGCAAGCGGGGCTTCTTCCGCCGCAACTGGTGGATGTTTGCAATCGTTCCAGTGGTCCTGTTGCTGGGGTTCGTCCTGGTCTTTTGGTACGCCTATGCTCGGACAAACCTTCCCAACCCCCCTCCGGGGGCCCAGACCACCTTCGTGTACGACCGACACGGCAAGCTGGTGGCTCGCCTGCATTCCACGATCAATCGGACGGTGGTGCCCCTCTCCAAGATCTCGCCCGACCTCCAGCACGCCGTCATCGCCATCGAGGACAAGGACTTCTACAAGCATGGCGGGGTGAGCTTCTTCTCCATCTTCCGGGCCGCGTGGAACGACCTTACGCACCGCCGCCTGGAGCAGGGCGGCTCGACCATCACCCAGCAGTACGTGAAGACCGTCTACACGGGCGGAGAACGGACGTTCAAGCGGAAGATCAAGGAAGCCATCCTGGCGGTGAAGCTTGACCACAAGTACTCGAAGAGCGAGATCCTGGAGAAGTACCTCAACACCATCTACTTCGGGAACGGGGCCTACGGTGCCGAGGCGGCCGCCAGGACGTACTGGGGGATCAGCGCCAAGAACCTCGATCCGGTGCAGTCGGCCACGCTGGCGGGCCTGATCTCCGCACCGGCCCGGTTCGATCCCGTCAACAATCCGGACACCTCCAAGGTCCGACGGAACATCGTCCTGGACCTCATGGCCCAGCAGGGCTACATCGACCGGGCCCGGGCCGACCAATTCAAGTCCCAGCCCATCGACGTGAGGAAGGAGGCCCGGACCTCCGAGACCTCGAAGTTCGCCTACTTCGTGGACATGGTCACCAGGGAGCTCGGCGAGAAGTACACCTATGCCGAGACCTACTCCGGCGGGCTTCGCGTGACCACCACGCTGGACTCGGCCTACCAGCGAGCGGCGGAGAAGGCCGTGCTCCAGCACCTCCCCAGCCCCAGGGATCCCGCAGCCGCGCTGGTGGCCATCGACCCGAAGACCGGTGACATCCGGGCGCTGGTCGGAGGGCGAAACTTCAACAAGGTCAAGTTCAACAACGCCACCCAGGCCAAACGGCAGGCAGGCAGCGCTTTCAAGACCTTCACCCTCACCGCGGCCTTCGAGGAGAGGATCAACCCGAAGTCCGTGATGCGCGGACCGCCGCAGGTCGACATCACCGACCCGCGGTGCAAGAACCCCGACGGGACCGACTGGAAGCCGCACAACTACGCGGACGAGTCCGGCGGGACCATGAACCTGATCCAGGCCACTGCCCACTCGGTGAACACGATCTTCGCCCAGCTTGTGGTGTCGGTGGGTCCGGAGAACGTGGTCGACGTGGCTCACAGGATGGGCATCCGGACCAGGCTCGAGCCGGTCTGCTCGATCACTCTGGGGAGCCAGGACGTCACCCCGCTCGACATGACCGACGCCTACGCCACGCTGGCGGCCCGGGGCGTCCACCACGACCCGCGCTCGATCACCCTGGTCAAGTCCGCCAGCGGTGACGTGGTGGACAGGCCCAAGAGCGAGAGGGACGTCGCGCTCGCGGAGAACGACGCCGACCTGGTGACCTACGCCCTCCAGCAGGTGGTGTTGAGCGGGACGGGGACGGCCGCGCGCCTGACCGATCGCCCGTCGGCCGGCAAGACCGGCACCACTCAGGACTATCGCGACGCGTGGTTCTGCGGCTACGTGCCCCAACTCACCACGTGCGTGTGGATGGGGTACCAGAAGAGCCAGAGGCCCATGCACAACGTGGAAGGGGTTCCCAACGTGTTCGGCGGTTCGATCCCGGCCCAGATCTGGAACGACTTCATGACCCAGGCGCTGGCGAAGGTCCCCCCGAAGGACTTCCCGACCCCGAGCTTCGCCGGCTACAACAAGAAGCCTCAGGGTGCGGTGAGCCCGACGCCTTCACCATCTCCCAGTCCTTCCCCCAGCCCCAAGCCCTCGATCAGCCCGACACCGCCCAGCATCTCGCCGCCCAGCATCTCCCCGCCGCCGCCGTCGCCCTCACCGTCCGGTTCGCCGGGTGAGTCGCCCTCCCCGGGCGGAGAGGCTAACTCGGTCGGGCCACCCCAGGTCCCGAGACCCAGACGCTGGGTGTAGCGACCGTCAGAGGAAGGCCGGCGCAGGCGCTGCGGCCGACTGCTAGCCGGCCCCGCCCTGCGGGGCGGTGGCCAGGACCTCGAACGGGAGCGTGGCCGTCACCGAGGTCCCGGTGCCCGGGGCACTCTTCACGGTGAGCGTCCCCCCCGCCAGCTCGGCCCGCTCGCGCATGGATGCCAGTCCCACCTTCCCCGCTCGGAGGAACTGCCGGGCGTCCTCCGGGTCGAACCCCGACCCGTTGTCTTTGGCCTCGACGCGCAGGGACCCGCCCGACGCCTCGATCCGAACCGTGACCTCGGTGGCCCCGGCGTGCTTCTTCACGTTGGACAGGGCCTCCTGGACCACGCGGTAGGCCAGGGTCTCCAAGTCGCTCGGCACGATCCCGTGGGCGTCGGCGATGACCTGAACGGGTACCTCCGTCTCGCTCTGCCACTTCTCGCACAGCTCGCGGACGGCCGGGATCAGCCCCCGCTGCTCCAGGAGCGGCGGGCGGAGGTCGCTCATGATCCGGCGGAGGTTGAAGGCCTCTTCTCCCAGCTCCTCGCAGATCTTCTTCACGGTATCCAGCGCCCTGGCGGTGTCGCCGGCCTCCATCATCAGCTTCACCGCCTCCAGCGAGAGGGACGCCGCGGACACTCCCTGGATGGGCCCGTCGTGGAGGTCTCGGGCGATACGGTTGCGCTCGGCCTCGATGGCGGTGTTGCTTCGCTGCAGCAGCCGGGTCCGGTCCTCGTCCCGATCCTGGAGGAACTGGAAGAGCGTCCGGATGGTCTGCTCCGCGGTCTTGCTCGCGGTCACGTCCCGGATCATGAGCAGGGTGCCCGGGGGAGACGTGGGCACTTTGGAAGATCTGGCTTCGAGGTACAGGGCGCCGTTCTCGCCGACCACCATGGCCTCGCCGGTCTCGGGCAGTGAGGCCAGCGACTCGCCCCCTCCGCTGCGCCTGACCATCTCGGTCCAGGGTCGGCCCAGGACCTCCTCCAAGGGCAGGTGGACCATCGAGCAGAACGCCCCGTTCGCCCGGACCACGGTTCCTCGTGCGTCCAGCTCCACCACCCCGTCGACCGCGGCGTCCAGCAGCAACCGCAGGCGGGCCTCCGAGGACTTCACCACATCGGCGGCGGCCCGGAGCGACCCGATGGCGGATTCCCGCTCCTCCAGGGCACCCTCCAGGGCGCGGGAAGACCGCACGATGGCGATCTGGTTCAGCAGCGTGCGAAGCCCGACCGTCCCGAACACGACCACGGCCAGCCCGATGCTCTGGCCCACGGAGACCCGGATGTCCCGGGACACCAGGCCCACCACCACCAGCACGCACGCCCCACACAGGGAGAGGGTCAGCAGGCCTGGACGGATCCACCTCACCTCTCGGGGAGGCCGGGGCTCGCCGGCATTCAGCCGGGGCTCGACCACGAGGATGGCGGCCAGCCCGAGGAGAGACAGGCCCGCGGCCGCCTCCGGCCCGAGGAGGGAGTCCGGCGACCACCCCAGCCACCTCGCGTTGCCCAGGCCGATGGCAGAGGCCGAGAGGAGGGTGGCGCACGTGAACAGGCCGACGTGGACCGGCGTGGGGCACCACAGCGTGAGCACCCCGTAGCCGGACACCAGGAGGATGGCGCAGGCGGCCACGAAGGCCGTGAGCATGAATGTCCACGCAGAGGAGGTTCCTGCCGCGCTTTCGTGAACCAGCAAGAACACAGCCGCCCCCCCCAAGGTGGACAGCAGGAACACGTCCGAGAGCAGCTCGGCCCGCCCCTCGCGGATGTGTTCGAAGAAGTCCACCGCAGAGGTCGCCAGGAACATCAGCAGGAGGACGCTCACCGTGGCGGCGAACAGTTCCCCATTGGGCGGGCCTCGGCCGAATGAGCGGTTCACCCAGCCGCCGGCTTGAGACACCCCGGCGACCCCCAGTCCGATCGCCACCAGCCGGGTCCCCAGCCAGGCTCCCCCGCGTCTGGCCGTTTGAAGGACCACCCCGGCCGCCGTGACGGTGGCCACCAGCAACGATCCTTCGCCAGCCGCCGCTCGGGAAGGCCCGTGGGGGAGCCAGGGAAGGACCACGGCCACGAAGGCGCACGCCGCCAGTCCGAGCACCAGCAACCCCAGCGATTCACGCTCGCTCGGGCCTGAAGGCGAAGGTCGGACCGCCGCTTTCGAGGGCGCGCCGGTACGGTCGATGGCTGTGGAAGAGCGCATCGCTCTCAATATCGGCCGCCTCGGCCGACACCGTTAGGCAGCTCGGAGGAGGCGCGGCGAGAGATGGCTAGGCAGGTCGGCGGAGCGGGCCTGGGCCTGGGGAGCCTCGGGGGTCCTTGCGGGGGGAGTGGGTTTCTTACTCGATCAGGTGCCGGCGGAGGGCCTCGGCCACTGCGGCGGTCCGGTCGGACGCGCCGAGCTTCTCGAAGATGTGCTCGAGGTGGGTCTTGACCGTGTCCGGCGAGATGAAGAGCTGGTCGGCGATGTCCTTGTTGGTGTGGCCGAACGCGAGGAGCTGCAGGACCTCGACCTCGCGGGCGGTGAGCGTCTCGGCCTTGCGGTCCCGGTCCTTGGCCTGGGACAGCTCGTCGGCCAGGGCCACCACCAGCTGCGGATCGATCACCATGTTCCCGCCGGCCACCAGCCGTACCGTCTGGATCAGATGCTCGGCGTCGCGGGCCTTGAGCACGTAGCCCCGGGCCCCCGAGCGAACGGCCTCCACCACGAACTGCCGGTCGTCGTAGGCCGTGAGCATGATCACGCCGACGCCTGGGTGGAGCTGCTTGATCTTGCGAGCGGCTTCCAGCCCGTCCATCTCCGGCATGCGGATGTCGAGCAGCACGATGTCGGGCTCGCCGCTGCCGTTCTCCATCAGGCCGAGGACCTCGACCCCGTTGGAGGCCTCGCCCACGACCTCGATGTCTCCGGCCATCTCGAGGTAGCGGCGTAGTCCCTGCCGGACCAGGGAGTGGTCATCGGCGATGACTACTTTGATCGCCATATCAGTTCCATCGGCTGTTTGAGGTCCACCCTGAAGCCCGACCAATCATAAGTTGGGGGTCTGTTCCAGGGAAGCTGGGGGACCAGAAATGGCACCCTCGGACCCAGAATACCCCGCCGGACGGCCTAGTTCCAGCGGCCACGGCATGTCGAGAGACAAAAGCCCCCCCGAGGAAAATACCGACGACTCTCCAGCGAGCGGATCGAACCGGGGCTAGGAAGGAGGTCCGACCGCTATCCAGGCCATCAAGGCCCGGAATGCCCAGGCGGCTCTCGATTCACTCCGCCCCTCTGGCTCCCTCACGGGGTCCGGCGCTACGAAGAGGCGTCTCTCAAGCTTCTCCGGCGCATCACGGGGTACGTCTCGACTGGCGGGATCGTGACTTTCGGCCTCTTGGGCGAAGAACATCATGGCCGCATTTTTTCCCACCGCAATCGCGAATTACTCCGCCGAATGAAGGGTCGTGTGTCGGTCAGATCAGATGACGTAGTACCAGTTCACGAACAGCAGCGTCATCAGCCCGAGCAGTGCAGCGGAGGCGGCCACCACCACCTCGTGCGCGGCTCGGCGTCCTTCCGTCCACTTGGCGAAGGCCCAGTAGATGGGAAAGACCGGGAGGGCGTACCTCGCATACGCGATGAGCGGGCGCGCGCCGAACATCGATCCTAGGGGGACGAGTAGGGCCGCCACTGCGTAGATACCGTAAGTCGGACGGAACCGGATCGCGGCGTAGATCCCCGCCGCAAGCACAGGCACCGTGATGAGCCAGTCCAGCGTGTGGTAGCCACCCGGATAGACCCCGATGTACCGGAACGCATCCTGCGTACCTCGGCCCAGCGTCACCAGCGGATTGGCCAGATCGCGCTGCCAGTTCGCCTGCTGGTGCAGCGGCGCCAGCCAATCCCCGGAGAAGACCTGCCAATAGAGGAGGTACCCGCCCAGCCCGATCGCAGGCGCCAGCGACCACAACACCTCGCTCACCGGGGAGCGGTCACGGTCTCGCTGGAGCCACTGGTGCACAGCTTCCCCCAGGAGCGCCGGAACCAGGAGCACCCCGAGGTTTCGCGCCAGGGCGGCCAGCACTCCCGCTGCTCCGGCCAACACCCACCGTCGTCGCCGGGCTGACCAGAAGGACAAGAGAACCAAGAGGAAGAACAGCGATTCGCTGTAGGGCGCCAGGAAGAAGAACGCGGTGGGAAACACCGCCGCGTACAGCACCGCCCGGCGCGCGATCTCCTCCGAGAACTCATCCCGCGTGAGCGCGTGCAGGACGACCAGAGCGCCCAGGAAGGCTCCGCTCGAGATGACGAGCGAGGCGGCCAGCGGATGCCCACCGAACAAGAAGGAAAGGGCCGCGATCAACGCGGGATACAGTGGGAAGAACGCTGCGCTCGCGTCCGTCTTCGCGTACCCGTGGGTCGCGATCTTGAGGAACCACAGGGCATCGAGCCGCTCCCACGCCGTGAACAGGTTGTGCCAGCCCGGGGTCACCGGGTGGGCCGGCCACCCCGGGACGCTCACCGGCGTGGGAACGATGGGGAGCTGGCTCCGAACGCCTTCGCTCACATGAGAGAAGTCGGGAAGCAACGCGACGCCGATCAACGCTATGGCGGCGAGCGCGAGGCGCGTCCCCACGAAGACCTTCAGGCAGTAGGGCAGGCCGTCCCGGAGTCTGGCTGGCGGTTCGGCTCTGTGCCTTCGATCGAGGCCGGTTCGTTCGGAAGCGGCCTCGTCTGTCGACGGGACTTCGGAGGCCTTACGCTCCGTCCTCATCGTCTCAACCCTGCGAACGACGGCCGGAGCGCCCCGGCCGGCAGGGGCAGCCGTTCATCCTGCGACCGTAACACCCAGGCCACCAGACAGAGCACAAGGATGGCGTCCCTCGCCACCAGGGCGACCTGGAACGCCCCGATGGGCAGCCCGCCCAGATCCGACAGGCGCCCGAACCACGAGAAGCGAGTGATGAACACGGCCACGTCGGCGGCCTCGAACGCGGCGAACAGCGGCAGGCTGGGGAGGGTGAGGGCGAACCAGGGGAGCAGCCACAGCCCGTACTGCGGAGAGTAGACCTTGTTGGTCAGCAGGAACGCCGCGATCAGGGGGAATCCAAACGTCCATCGGGGGAATTCGGGATGCCTCCGTGCCCGCGCCCAGTACAGGAGCGCGGCCAGAGCCGCGAACAGCACGAGTGAGAGCGTGTTGATGAGCGGGATCGACCAGTCGCACCCGGTCGCCCCTCCGTGCAGGCGGGTGCAGGTCACGAACCAGAGGCTGTCCCAGTCCACCGCCCGGTCGGTGTTGAACCGGAAGAAGGTGGCCCAGGAATGCCGGGCCAGGAGGGCGAACGGCAGGTTCACCGCGCCGTACGCGAGCACGGTCCACACAGCCAGGCTGAGGGCCTTGTCCTTCCGTTTCTCGCGGAGTCGTCCCAGGGCGAATGGCACCAGCAGCAACACGGGATAGAGCTTCGCCGCGGCGCCGAGCCCGATCAGTACGCCGCTCGCACCGTCTCGCCGACGCACATAGGCCAACGTGGCGGCCGTCGCCAGGGCGACGGCCAGGAGATCCCAGTTCACGAAGGCGTAGATCAGGAGCGTTGGTGCGAGGGCGAAGTACATGGCCCGCAGCCCAGCCATCGCGTACAGCATGGCGGCCGTAACCAGCGCCAGGATGCCCAGCAGCAGGGCGTTCACGTGGAAGAAGCCGGCGAAGTCGTCCGCCAGCCACGCCGAGGCTCGCATGAAATACATGGTGAGGACGGGGTACTCGTCGCACTGCTGCCCGGCCGAGGCAGGGCATGTGTCGAGGTACGGGAGGCGGCCCCCGGTGAGATGCTCGGTGCCGAGCAGGGGCACGATGTCCGAGTAGCAGAAGCGCCGGTACTGGCGGCCGTCCGACCAGTCGCCGGAGGCGCAGGGCTCCTTGACCACGACTCCGGCACCCAACGTGATCAGGGTGGCCGCGAGCACCAGGGTGATGGACGCGCCGGCGGTGGCGCGCCTGGCCACCCGTTCGCTCACGCGTCGATCATCCAGACGTGGCAGGGACCCGGAGCGTGAACCGGCAGTCGAACTCGCTCTCCAGAGAGAACGAGTCGTTGAGTACGCCCTCGTCCACGTCTACCTCGAGCCCGCCTGCCCTGTACAGATCGGCCAGCCAGCGATGAGCGAAGACCGGGACCCCGGCGATGCGGCCGACCTCTTCGACATCCGAGCCGGGGTAGTACCTGTCGTACAGGAAGGGTGCGGTCGAGTCGCAGCACCCCGTGCCCAGCACCATCACGAGTTGCTGCCGACCGGTCTCGGCGACCTTCCGCACCATCGCCTCGGCCTGCGCTGTGGCGGTCACCTTCATCGGTTCACTCGCGGACATGTCCGTGTTCGCCCATCGAGGCCTACAGGCCGATGATCTGAAACCAGAACTTCTGCTGTTTGGTCGGAGTCTGGTCGACGTAGACATGCTTGATCTGCAGGTACTCGTCCAGACCCCAACGGCCGAGCTCTCGCCCCAGGCCGGACTGCTTGTAGCCGCCGTGCGGCGCGGCCGCCGACAGCAGGTGGTGGTCGTTGATCCACACCGTTCCCGACTTGATGCGCTTCGCCACGGAGAGGGCGCGGGGGATGTCCCTGGACCACACCGAGCCGGCCAGGCCGTAGATCGTGTCGTTGGCCAGACGGATGGCCTCCTCCACGGACTCGTACTTGATGAGGGACAGGACGGGCCCGAAGATCTCTTCCTGAGCGATCTTCATCGAGTTCTCCACGCCTCCGAAGATCGTCGGCTGGAAGTAATAGCCACCCTCGGGCACCCCCGTGGGGACGTCTCCTCCGGTCAGGAGCTTGGCGCCCTCGTCCAGCCCGATCTGCACGTAGCGCTTCACCGTGTCGACCTGCCGGTGATCCACGAGCGGGCCGATGTCCGTCTCGAAGTCGAGCGCCGAGCCCACCTTGAGGCCCTCGGACACCTCCACCAGCCTGGCCGCAACTTCGTCGTACATCCCCGCCGGCACGAAGCACCTGGTTCCCGCCTCGCACACCTGCCCTCCATGGAGATAGACGGCCCACAGGGCTCCGGGGATGGCGATGTCGAGGTCGGCGTCATCGAGCAGGATGGTCGGGCCCTTGCCTCCCAGCTCCAGGCCCACCGGCGTCACGTTGGCCGAGGCGAGCTGCATGATCCGACGGCCGACGGCCGTCGAGCCAGTGAAGGCGATGCGGTCGACGCGCGGGTCGGTCACGAGCGCCTCGCCCGCCACCGTTCCCGTGCCCGGCACCACGTTCAGGACGCCCTTCGGGAGGCCCGCCTCCTGAGCCACCGCAGCCAGCTCGAGCGCCGTGATCGGGGTGTACGGGGAGGGCTTCAGAACCAGGGTGTTACCGGTGGCAAGGGCCGGGGCGGCCTTCCACACGGCCATGATGAACGGGAAGTTCCACGGGATGATCCCCGCGCAGACGCCGAAGGGCTCGCGCTGGACGAACTGCCAGGCGGGGGCAGGAAAGTCGGTCCGCGGGACGGGCTCTGTGTACTCCAGTCGTCCGGCTTCTTCGGCCAAGTACTGCCAGTGGTAGACGCCGAGCGCGATCGTGAACAGGTTGGCCATGCGAAGCGTGTGGCCGGCATCTTCGGCCTCCAACTGAGACAGGTCGGCCTGTCGTTCCTGGAGGAGGTCGGCCATCCGCAAGAGCACGGCCGACCGTTCCTGCGGGGTCATGGATGGCCAGGGCCCCTCGTCGAAAGCATTCCGGGCGGCCGAGACCGCCCGCTCCACGTCCTGCCGGCCGGCTCTGGCGACGGTAGCGATCACCGAGCCGTCGGAAGGGCTGCGGGTCTCGAACGTCTGCCCCGACGCCGCGTCGACGAACTCGCCGTCGATGAACAGCTTGTGCTCGCGCACGCTCAGGCGAGGATACCCTGCGCCGAGGTCAGTGGTACGAGTGGGCGTCGTCTGGAAAGACGCCTGCGGCGACCTCGTCCCGGAAGCTCTGCACGGCCCGGGTGATCTCCCCTCGCAGGTCCGCGTACGGCTTGACGAACTTCGGAGAGGTCCCGAACCCCATTCCCAAGAGGTCCGTGATGACCAGGACCTGTCCGTCGCAATGAGGTCCGGCCCCGATCCCGATCGTGGGGACGCTCAGGGACTCGGTGATCTCCCCTGCGAGTGGCGCGGGAATGCCCTCCAGGACCAGGGAGAAGATGCCGGACTTCTCCAAGGCATGGGCCTGGTCGAGGAGCCGCCGGGCGTCCTCCTCGCTCTTCCCCTGGACCCGGTATCCGCCCATGGCGTGCACCGACTGAGGAGTCAGCCCGATGTGGCCCATGACGGGAATGCCTCGCTCGACCAGAGCACCCGTCAGCTCCAGCATGGCTCCCTCGAGCTTGACCGCGTGGGCTCCGCCTTCCTTGAGGAACCGGCCGGCGTTGCGGATGCCCTCCTCCAGGGACGTCTGGTAGGAAAGGAACGGCATGTCCCCCACGATCAGCGCGTTCTTCGCTCCCCGGGCCACAGCCCGGGTGTGGTGGAGCATCTCCTCCATGGTCACCGGCAAGGTGTTCTCGTAGCCGAGGATGTTGTTGGCCAGCGAGTCACCCACCAGCAGGGCAGGTATCCCGGCCTCGTCGAGGATCCGGGCGGTGGGGAAGTCGTAGGCGGTGAGCATGACGAATCGCTCGCCGCGCTCCTTGAAGGTCCGGAGATCCCGGATGGTGACGCTCATCGGCTCGCGCCTCCTTTTCCTAGAGTGCACGGCACTTTTCGAAAAGAAGTGTACGTCGAATCCGTCGTTACAGAATGGTTCCGAGTGCCTGGTTGAGGAAGGCGCGGACGTGAGGCAACACGAGTTCGCTTCGAACGAACGCCGCGACGTGCCCAAGCCCAGGGAGGATCACGCAGGATCCATTCGGAATGGTCGCCGCCGCCAGCTCGGCATCATCCGCGGCCGACCGGTAAGGATCCTCCTCCCGCTCGCCCACCACGATCAGGGTGGGCGCCTCGATGCGTGAGAATTCCTTCCAAGGGCCCGCCCAGTCGGCCCACCCGTCCAGCTCGAGCGCGAACATCTCCGGGTCGGTCTCGATCATCTGTTCCTCGAACCAGCTCGGGATGGGGTCGCTTTCTGCTTCCTGCAGCCCTTCCACGAGAGAGGGCATGCCCGCGACCGCGACCGTGGCCGCCACGTCCTCGCGCTCACGCAGGGTCTCGTCTGCTCCCCTTACGGCGCCGAGCGCGACGAGCGCGTCGACGCGGTCCGGGTGCCGCGCGGCGAGCACGTAGCCGACTGCGCTCCCGTCCGAATACCCGAAGAAGACAACGCGCTCGAGCCCAAGGGAGTCGATAACACGGATCACATCGTCGACGTACCCATCGATTCGATGATCTGATATCTCTCGGGGCTTGCCGCTGCGCCCATGTCCTCGGTGGTCCATCAGGATGCGTTGCATCCCCTTCAGACCCGCGACATATCCAGCCAATCGCCACATGCGATGGTCACCGCCGGCTCCAGTGTGCAGGACGATGGGCACACCATCGCCCTCGTGCTCGAAGTAGATGCGGACGGCGTCGTTATTCACGTACGGCATGTCGCCCCGGTCGGTGTCTGGTCCACGCGCATCTCAGAGCAAGGGAGCCAGCTCTCCCCCCAGCGGTTCACGGGAGATCCCTGCCGAGCCCCTCCCGCATCCATTCTTTCATGGGTTGCAGGACGCCTTGACGAGGGGATTCGGGCCGCACAGGCCAGCGCGTGCGGGCCCCCGCTCGACCAACCGATGACCGGGAACGAGGGGAGGCTCGAGTTGGTCGGCCAACTGCTGGCCGTCACCAGCCCCAGTCGAGGAGGGTCCGAGCAGGCCATGGATCCGACCGCCCG
>DASXTW010000013.1:0-4301 GCA_036505215.1 Actinomycetota bacterium
ACTCCCCGGTCTGTCCACCCGCTTCCACGTTTGGTCCTGGGTGGGCGGGTTCGGAGGCACGATCTACTCGGTGGCCATATCCATGAGTACGAGGTTGCCGCATGAGCCCCGCTGGCACCGACTCATCGGAGAGCGACCACCTACTGGGTCGGCGATGGGATCGCCCGTACTCGGCTTGACGCCGCTTGAGCGTGACCGCACGTCCTCCACACGGATCTTACTCAGGCAGGACCGCTGGAGAAGCCTCCGATTCGAGCAATCCATCCGCCGGACCCGCGGGTATTACCTTCTGAGGAGCACGTCTCACCGTCGGTCCGAGGGAGGAGGGGTCCCATGGTCCGTCGTGCGCTCACCCTGTTAGCGGCGCTTTCCCTGGCAATCGTCGCCGGGGCGGCCCCCCCTTCCGAGGCTCAGGGATCTGGTCCGACCTGCTCCACCCGAGGCTGGCGGTGAGAACGGTGGCCTCCGGCCTGACCACACCGACCAGCCTGGCGTTCCTGGGGCCACACGACATGTTCGTCCTGGAGAAGAACACCGGGAGGGTCCTTCGGGTGGTCGAGGGGGTCGTCGGGCCCACCGTCCTGGACATGGCCGTGAACTTCGCGTCCGAGCGAGGGCTCCTTGGGGTCGCGCTGCACCCGGACTTCCCTCACATCCACCTTGCCCCGGCGGGGACGAACGGCCCCATCGTCGTGCCCCTGTTCGCTGGTTCGTTCGCCGGGACGGACTCCGCCAGCGGATGCGTTGAGAATGTCGACCGTGATCTCATCAAGGCCATCCGGCAGGATCCGTCGGCCTACTACGTGAACGTGCACAGCACTCCCGACTTCCCCGGCGGGGCGATTCGGGGTCAGCTGAGCAAGTAGGGAGAGCTCGGATTGGCTCGTTCGGCCGGTCAGCGATGGGTTGGTGGAGATGTGCCCTTCTGGGGCGGACGTTCGACAATGGGGGCGCAAACATATGGGGCGTAGGCGGTGAGTGCCCTCGGATCGGGCATGTTCGCAAGGAGTTCGCAGCGTAAGCGAGAAGTGAGACAGGCGATGCGACCTCCGGGGCGGCCGCAGAAGCCCAATCTCCAGCCGGTGGCAGAACAAGAGCGAGAGCGGACCCAGAGCGGACGACTTTGGCGGGCAGAGTCGCTTGGGAGGTGATTGCTTGATCATCTGCGGTGACCGAGTGGCCGCGGCCCGGAAGATCGCGCGGTCACCCCTCAAAGAAGGAGACGGACGGGAGGAGGAAGTTATGGCGGAGCCGACTCTGTACGAACGCCTCGGCGGCATCTACGCCATCGCCGCTGTAGTGGACCACTTCAGCGACCAACTACTGAAGAACCCGAAGGTGGTCGAGGCCAACCCCGAGCTGAAGGAATGGCACACGGTGACATTCGCCGGACGGTTGCCAGGCCTCAAGTTCCTGAGGACCTTGTGGGTGGCCTCGTTGGCGGGCGGACCCTTTCAATACACGGCCAGAGAGCTGCGCGACGCCCATTTCGACTTGAAGATTCCACCCGAGGTTTTCGACGAGGTCGATGCGGAGCTTGGCCGCACGCTTGATCACTTCAACGTGCCCGAACGTGAGAAGGGGGAAGTCTTGGCCGCCTTCGGCGGATGGAAGGACGAGGTGACGGCTGGTTCCAAGCAAGGGGCCGTCAATTGGCGTCGTTGGCGTTGAGCCGAAATCTGAGACGCAAAATTCGCTGATAGTTGCATGGCCCATCGAGCAGGGCGCCAGCGAGAGCTCACGCCTTGGTTGAAGCGGCCGGAGCCCATGGCAGGCCGAGCTCAGGTTGAATGGCGTGCCGCAGGAACAGATGAGATCCATGCTTCCGGATGCTCAACAGGTCTCCAGGGACCGACTGAGAAGGCAGGAGCTCGATCCCCTCCACGAGCCCGGGTCGCCCTCGGGCATCGGAGCGACCCGCGAGGATGGGGGAAAGAGTAAGAAAGAGCTCGTTGAGCAGTCCCACTTGAAGCAGGCCAGCGATCACGGTCGGGCCTCCTTCCGATAGGACAACCTCGTGTCCCTCTCCCCGAACGGTGGCGATCACGTCAATCAGGTTGATGGCTCGACCGTCCCCCAGCGCCACGACGGTCGAAGATGCTGAAAGTCGATTCCTCAGCTCCCTGGCGCCTAGGCTCGTCGTCAGCACCAGGGCCCCCGCCTCCAGCGCCGGGTGGCGGGCCTCGATCTCGCCGCGTGCGGTGAGCAGGACGAGGCGAGGCTCGTGGGAGCGTCCCAGGTGCCTGCGGAGCTCCGCGAACCCACCGGCCGCGTCGGGATAGATGAACGTCGGTGTCCACAGCGAACCCGGTGCGGCTCGCAGCGTCCCCGCCCCGATCAGAACGGCATCGGCGCAGGCCCGGAGCAGGCCCATGACGAACCGATCGGCCTCGCTCTGCCCGCTGATCATCTGGCTGGAATGCTTCTCGCCCTCCAGCGCGACTACCCCGTCAAGGGACGACACGAAGTTCGCATAGAGGCGCGGCGATTCGAACCCCAGGCCGCCGCCGTAGAGTCGTTCCAGGTCCGCCGGGAGGTCATAGGAGGGCAAACCGCCCTTCTCGAACAGGACATCCAGCGGGATCATGCCCTCTCGATCCTTATCGAGGTGCGACTCACCTGGGTCGCGTCACGGCCTGGAGGAAGGCGCTGCGCAGTTCAGGATCCTGTTCGTAGGTGCCCCTCCAGAAGGATGTCCAGGTGCTCGATCCCTCCTCGCGGACGCCGCGCATCTGTGTGCAAAGATGGACGGCCTCGAGGTGAACGGCTACTCCATGTGGCTGCATCAGGTCCACGAGTGCGTCGGCGACCTGTTGGCCGATGCGTTCCTGCACGGTGAAGCGCCGAGCGAACAACCGCACCAATCTCGTCAGCTTCGAGATTCCGATGATGTTCTCGTGGGCTACATACCCGATGTGCGCCCGACCGTGGAACGGCAGCGCGTGGTGTTCACAGAGTGCGAAGAACGAAATGGGTCCTTCGATGATCTGGCTGATCCGACAGTCCGGACCGCCGCGGCACTCGGTGGGGAAGGCGGTGAGCAGCTTGGGGTCGCCCTCGTAGCCAGCGGTCGAGTCGAGCAAGGCCTTCAAGAAGCGCTCCGGTGTCCGGCTCGTGCCGGGCGTTTCGAGATCCATCCCGAACGCTTCGAATATCTCGGCGACACTACGTTGGAACCGGTCCCATTGCTCGAGCGTGACGCTTCGGGGACGAACGACCTCCCACAGCACGTCGTCCTCAGGGTCAACTTGCAGATGGGATGTCTCGATCCGGCCGTCGGGATCGGCTGTGCGCTCCGTCATGACCCCTGTTCCTCCTGAGTCTCGGCGATGGGCTTGGCCTTGTCGGCGGACGTCTGATCGAGCTCGGTCTCATCCCAGACACTGCTGCCTTCCAGACTCTCCACGTTGAACTGGTATTCGAACACGAGCGAACCGCCATACGCCGCACCGATGGTCACGAGAAGCCCGGCCCCGAGCGACAAGATCATGACGCCCACCGTTGCGTAGTGGGTGTCCAGCTGCACGAGCCGGACGATGATGTCGAGGACGACGATCGCCGTGACCGCCAGCATGATGGTCATGTGCGTGTTCATCGTTCTCCATACCTGCGTATGCTGCGCGCGCCCCAGCGGACCGGCGGGTTCGCGGTCGATGCCCTTCCACCAATCCCAGAACCCGGTGGTGACGGTGGCGAGGGAGACGATGGCGCCGACGATGATGACGTAGGTGCCCGCCATGAAGAGGTCGCGGGCGAACGGGCGGACGCTGCCTCCTGAGCGCCCGTACCCCACGAAGGAGATGACGTCGAATACCGCGGCCAGGACGTAGCACACCACGGGGAAATCGGTCAGCGGGGGGTGCGTCGGCTTCCCGGCCCATCCACGGATCCCGTGGAAGGCTCGACCTTTGAACGTAAGCGCTGGTTTTATCGAGAAGAGTCGTGACATTCATGCCTCCCGAGCGAACCCATGCAATCCGTGTCGGTGGGATAAGCGACGGTCCCAGCCATCACATTTTCCCCTCGATGCTGGCCAGCAGGCTGTTCCACGACTCGTCGAAGGCCTCGGCGCCATCGCGCTGGAGCTGCTCGGCCAACGCCGGTCGGTCGATCCCCGCCTTGGCGAACTCGGCCAGGACCTCCTCGGCGTCGCCGCCGTCGGCCGGCATCAGGTCGCCGACCTTGCCGTGCTCGGCGAACGCCTTCAGCGTCTTGTCGGGGATCGTGTTGATGGTGAAGGGCGCCGCCAAGGCTTCCACGTAGAGGACATCGGGGGCCTCCGGGTCCTTCGTGCCGGTGCT
>DASXTW010000014.1:0-6835 GCA_036505215.1 Actinomycetota bacterium
TCGACTTCGGACAAGCCGTCGTCGACGAGACCTCGGCGAAGCTCTCCGCAGACGACGGGACCCTGTTCGTGGGGACCGGCGGTGAGCGCTCGGTCCTGTACGCGATCGACACGACGACGTTCCAGGTCACGCATCGGTGGCTTGTGGGCGGCGACTTGTCCGGTCTCGGACTCTCCGTGGACGGACTCCGCCTCTACGTCGCTCTCGGCAACCACCTCGCCGTCCTCGACCCTATGACCGGAGCGGAGCTGATCGCGGTGCCGTTCACCAGCCCGGCCCCGATCGCCCAGGTCAGCGCGGTCGGGGCTTGAGCCAAGGAAGCGGATCGCTTCGCCTCGCAGATACGTGCGGTCGTCGGTGAGCCGACGCCGACGGGGGTTCGGCTGAGTAACGAACGGCGCTACCTCAAGAGCGAGCTCCACCATCTCGGTCTAACCGTGTGGCAGATCCGCCGAGAGGTGAAGGCGTTCGGGTAGGAGCACCCCTCGCTCTCGCATGCCGAGCTCGTTGCGCTGGTCCAGGCACCGTGGTCACGACCCGTACACGAACGACGCCTGGCCGCAGCCATGCTGTGCCGGATACGCCGACGGGATGCTCGACGAGACGGAGCTTTTCATCCGCAAGGCGATCGGCTGGGTCCCCAGAGAGATGGGAAATCGGCGTCCCGCCGGAGGTCTTCGAATGGTTCGCTCCTCGCATGGCTCGGATGTCGGGGGTAACGATCCGCGAAGCGGTCAAGTACCTCGACCCCGATCAGGGCGATGAGGTCCTGAACGCCTATCGTGAGAAGCGCAACGCGCGCTCACCCTATCGTCCATTCGTCGTCGGGCCGGCGCCGACCGACGCTGACCTGGCTACTCTCCGCCGGTGGACTCCGGGCTCCACCGTCCCTGGAGCCAGCGACGCTCGCGAGATCCGCGTGTCGGGCGAGGGGGAAAGAAGCTCGCGACGACGCGCGGGATCCGTCGTCGGATTGCGGCCGCCGCGTCGAAGAGCAGGAGCACGCGCTCCGGCGGCAGCTGCGGGGCCCAGAGCAGGAGCACGTCCTCGTTCACATCCACGGTGACGCCCTCGGGCAATCCGAGGATGGCCTCCATCATCCGTTGGTCGAGGAAGCTGACGGCGAACCGGGCATCCTCGGCCTCCACTCGAAACCGGCGATCGAACTCATCGAGCTCGAGTCGGATTTCCGGCGGCCCGAGGGCATGCGCGACGTCGTCCAATACGTCCCGCGGGGCGACTCTCAGGCGAGGGGACGTGAACCCAAGCGGCACCACTGCACAGGTGAACCGTCGTCGAGGGCCTATCGCGCGCCCCTCACGTGGATCCTGGTACCAGAAGTCGAACGCCCGAACGTCCTCACCTCCGCGCCGATCCCAGACGAGGTTCTCGGTCCCGTGCCGCGGATGCCCGAACATCGGGAACGGCAACCATGCGGTGTCCGGGGACAGGTCGAGAGGACCGAACTCCAGGCCGGCCCGGCGGCACAGGAGCATCAGGCGCCGCTGTCGGTCGCCGCCCGCACGCCGACGCCGCCAGACACCGGCGAGCGCGGCCACCATCATGACCAGGACGAGCCACCTCACGAACGAAACCTCGGGTGCTTCCGGGCGGAGCTTGAAGGGCCCAACCGCCGTCCTGGTAAACGACCTCCCGACGATGCGAGAACTGCGATGAGAGGGGTGACTGGGTCGACGCTAGTGCTGGAACAGCTCAAACGCGCGTCGGGCTTCGGCCTCGCGCTCGAAGATGTGGATGATCACCCCGGGCGTGTGCCGGATCTGGACGGCATTGCCGTAGCTCGTCTCGATCAGGACGACGCGATCGAGCCGATCGATGACGACGACCGCCGAATCGTCCGCGACGGAATCGACCGCATCGCCGACGGCGAGGACGAACCGCTGTTGGTCGGTATAGGAAACCATGCGCCGTAGCCCAGTATGGGAGGTGCTCGTCCGATCAACGATAGCTCGATCTGACGGTATCGGAATCCCCCGGCAGATGGGTGAATAGCCGCATTTGACCTAAGGCATTCCCGCGTCCTGATTCGGCTCAGGATGAAGGCAGCTGCCTGCTGATCTCCCACTCGTGCCCGAAGGGGTCGGTGATGCGTCCCGTTCGCCAACCGTGGCCTTCGGAGACACGTGCCACCACGGCAGCTCCGGCCGCCACCGACTGGTCGAACGTGGCGTCGGGATCTTCGACGGAGAGGATCATCCGGACCGATCCTGGCCCCCGAGCTTCGGGACTGCCGTCGGGCTCGTCCTGGACCCAGAACACCGCACCACCCACCGAGAGTTGCGCCACTGCGAGGCTCCCGTCGTCGCCATCGAGTCGGTACAGCTCGACCGCGCCAAACGCGGACCCGTAGAAGTCCACCGCCTTCTGGGCGTTGCTCACGGCCAGCCATGGGGCAATGCTCGTCTCGAATGGCTCGGCGCCCCCCGACCTCACGTCCGCATATCTCCACGACAGGGCTTCACCGGATCATTGTGCCATCTGAGCCCTGATTCGGCGCATCTGGCGGCGGGCGCGCTGCAGGGCAGCTCGAGTCGCGGAACACGGTTCGACTCCCGGCGGTTACAGTCAGCACATGACCAGGCTCGAGACTGGAGACACGGCACCGCCATTCGAGCTTCTGGACCAGCAGAGCAAGCGGGTTCGGCTCCAGGACTTCAGGGGGCGAAAGCTCCTCGTCTACTTCTACCCGGAGGCCGACACCCCGGGATGCACCACCCAGTCGTGCTCGGTCCGGGATCACCGCCAGGATCTCGCTGGGATCGGGATGGACGTGGTCGGGATCTCGCCCGATCAGCCGGACAAGCAGCTCGCGTTCGACCAGAAGTACCGCCTGGGGTTCCCGCTGCTCTCGGACCCGGACCACGCGATCGCCGACGCCTGGGGCACGTGGGGCGAGAAGTCCCGCGAAGGCCGGACCTACCAGGGCATCATCCGGTCATCCTTCCTCGTCGACGAGGACGGACGGGTCGAGCGGGCCTGGTATTCGGTGAAGCCCGAGGACACCGTCCCCAACGCCCTTGAAGCGCTCCGCACCTGAGGGGCGCGCCCGCGAGGAGCCGAACGGCCTATCATCCCGCTAGCGCGGTGGAGGGGGGAAGCCATGAAGACCGAGATCCTGTACGCCCCTTCGTACTCGCTCGCCATCATCTCGATGGCGCGGGGCGAGATGATCCAGGCCGAATCCGGTGCGATGGTCAGCATGACCGAAGGCGTCGACATGCAGACATCGACCAAGGGCGGCATGATGAAAGGCTTGAAGCGGGCGGCGCTCGGTGGCGAGTCGATGTTCATCAACACGTTTACCGCCGAGGACGATGCGGAGATCACGATGGCCCCGGCCTTCCCGGGTGACCTTCGGCAGATGCGGCTCGAGAACGAGACGCTCTACGTCCAGTCCGGCTCGTATATGGCATCAACCGGAGAGATCGACATCGACACGAAGTGGGGCGGGGCGAAGACGTTCTTCTCCGGCGAGGGGTTCTTCCTCCTCAAGCTGACCGGCACTGGCGACCTGCTGGTCTCCTCGTACGGCGCCATCCGTGAGATCGCTCTGGAGCCTGGCCAGAAGATGATCGTCGACACCGGGCATGTCGTGGCATTCAGTCAGAGCGTGGGCTACGAGGTGCACAAGGTGGGCGGGTGGAAGCAAACCATCCTCTCCGGCGAAGGCCTGGTCGTGCATCTCACCGGGCCGGGGCGGGCTCTCCTCCAGACCAGGAGCGCGCATGCACTCGCCGGATGGCTGGCACCCCTGCTCCCGACGGGCTCCGACTCTGCGAGCAAGAGCATCAACATCGGCGGCTTCAAGCTCGGAGGGTGACCGAACCGACTCCTCGAACTGCTATATGCGAACTTCCGCGGGGTCGACCCGCTGAGCGGTCCGCCTCGTTGTGCAGAAGGGGCAGTAGTAGCTCTGCGCAGGCTCCTCGAAGTCAGACTGAGCCAAATCGGTTCCGCACACCGGGCAGTAATACATCTGGGTTGCTGCTCTCTTCATCGTTCAGCTCCCCCCACGTGCGGATCCAAAGTCTCTGTCTCACGTCGCGAGTTCCCGGCGGCCGACCGAAGGCGGTCGAGGCGCTCGAGCAACTCGCTCGCGGGCTGTGACAACGGAACGGCCGGCGTGACCGGCTCGGTCGGCACTCCAACCTTCGGGGAAGCAAGTTTCGGGAAGAAGCCGGAGGGGTCTTTCGGTGTGGTGGTCGTGGTGCCCTCCTTTGATCCTGGGGCCCACGCTTCTTCGCGAGCGGTCCCGCTAACTAGCTGCCCGATTGTCTCATTTCCAGCCCATGGATGCCTCGCGTCTCGAGGTCGTGGCGCCCTCGTTGTCGAAGCGGGACATCGATGGAGTAGGCTCGTCACGTGCTGCGCGAAGAAGAAGCCGTGGTCGTCGACATCAAGCCATTCAGCCTGCACGGGGTGAACTATCAGGACGTGACGATCACCTTTCCAGACCGATCGACCGACCATGCCCGGCTCGGTCCGGAAGGCGTCCCGGAGAACCTCCAACCCGGCGATGTCGTGCTGGCCATGAGGGTCTCGAACATGGTCGTGTCACTGCGCCGTTCCTCCGATCGAAGCGATGAGGGATGAGCATCATGATCGCCCGCATCTGGAGAGGAGCAACGCGAGAGGCCGATGCCGAGGCATACGTCGATTACCTTCGCAGCACGGGCCTGAAGGAGTACGGGGAGACGCCCGGCAACAAGGGCGCCTGGATCCTGTGGCGGGTCGCCGACGGTCGAGCCGAGTTCCTGACCCTCAGCTTCTGGGAGTCGAGAGAAGCCATCGTGAGGTTCGCGGGCGACGATATCGAGCGAGCCGTCTTCTACCCCAAGGACGATCGGTACCTGGTGGAACGAGACTCGACGGTCAGGCACTTCCAGGTGATCGCCGAGTGAGGCTCACCCAGTCACGCTGACGAGCTGCGCGACCTCCTTCGGCCCGGTGAGCGACAGCTCGCTCACGATGCCGATCCCAGGACCGTAGACCTTCTGGTCGTAAGCTCCAGGCTCGATCTGCGTGGCCTCGAGTGTCGTGAGGACGTTGCGCACGTTTCCATAGGGGACCCGCACCGACCCGGTCGTGGCCACGACCCAGGCGGTGTCCTCGGCCTGTCCCGCGTAACACTCTTGCCGATAGGCGTCCGGGATCTGCGGGCTGGCCTTCATGATGATCCCCGGCTGGGCCCCATCGACCCCCGACTGGAATGACCCTGACGTGTCCGCCTTCCCGTTGGGCAGGAACGCGGTCGTGTCCTCGCCGAGATACCACACGTTGCCCTGCTTGTCCTGCGCGTAGTAGTCGAACGTCTTCTCGAGGACAGACCCATCGTGGGTCGCGATGTCTTTCACCACCGTGGCCGAGATGCCCAGGATGACCTTCTTTTGATCGGTGACGGTGACGGTATCCGTCTGCGACTGCCCTTCCTTGATGCCCGTGTAGACGAGCTTCCTCCTAACGGGCAGCGGGAAGTAGGGATTGTCGATCACGGTGACGAAGTTCGCTGGGTCGAGCACCGGCGCGTACGTCGTGCCGCAGGCCGAGGCGCTCGAGGGTGCGCTCGAGGCCCAGGGTGCCCAGATCAGCGCGCCAGCTCCGGCTACAACTGCGAGGACTGCGAACACCTTCGCTACCAGAGGAAACCGTGGCATGGTGGGCCTCCTTCGAGATGCGTCGAGACATCATGACCACCGGTCTATGAGAAGACGGTGAAAGAGATACGCGTCAGGGTGATGATCGATATGAAGGGGCCGGCCACTTCGCGGCCGGCCCCCACACCCAACTATGCCGGCTTGATCGACGAGCCGCCGGAGACCTCTCGGCGAGTGAACGTTGGCGAACCCCGATAGCGGAGCGAGGATGCGCCCGAGACCCCTGCCGAGATCGTTTCGGTCACCGATACGTCCGCCGTGGATGCCCCCGAGAGGTCGATCGCCAGGTCGCTGACGTCGAGGTCGACCGCGTCGAGCTGGCTGGCACCGCTCTCCGTGACCTCGAGGCGCCCGGCGCTCCCCGAGAGCTTCGCGTTCGACCCCCCAGAGAGCTCGAGCTTCGCCAGGTCCACGTGGGCGGTCCCATCCAGCCGGCCGGCGCCCGACACGACCACCTCGACCCGTTCGCCGGTGAGAACGTCGGACAGGTGGACCTGTGAGGCTCCGCTCATGTCGATGCTCGAGAGGGTTCGTGCAGTCACGTCGGCATGGAGGGTCGCGTCGCGCACGGACGTTCCGGACTCCAGGCCCACGTGTAAGGTTCCGTCAGACACGCCCACGTCCAGGTGACCGACCACGTTGTCGTCCACGCGAAGGGTGACGTTCTCCTGGTCGCCGAACGAGACGGTCACGTCGAAAGAGCTGCTCACCTCGAGCCTGGAGAATCCGGAAGCCGGTACCTGGATCGGCGTGCTGGTGACCGTGCCGGATCCGCTGACGCTTCTGTTGCACCCCGCTGCGATCAGGAAGAGCCCACCCAGGCCGACGAGGAACGCCCGATTGGCAGCCGACCGGCTCATCGCCGGCCTTTCGATCGCGGACTTCGCAGGCTGGCATGTTCGGTCGGACGAGGCAAGGTGGGTCGACCAAGCGCAAGGATCGACGACCCGGCCTCGAGGGGTGAGCAAGAAGTAGGCCTCTCCGCCTACAATTGGCCGCCGCCAATGGGGTGGGTTGGAAGGAGGGGACGAATGCGCGGACGACTGCTCGGGATCGTCTCGGCTGCCTCACCGATCATCGTGGTGCTCGCTTCCATCTTCACGATGGCCGTGCCGGCGGCCGGGGCCGTTGGACCGACGAACTTCAACACGAGTGCAGCC
>DASXTW010000015.1:0-5764 GCA_036505215.1 Actinomycetota bacterium
CCCGGATCGCCCGGACCAGTTCGCCGCCTTTGACCTGCTTGAGCACGTAGCCGGAGGCCCCCGCCATGATCGAGGCGAATAGGGCCTCGTCGTCGGCAAATGAGGTCAGCATCAGAACTTGGGTGTTCGGGCGACGGGCGCGGATCTCCCGGGTGGCCTCGATCCCGCTCCCGTCGGCCAGGCGGACGTCCATCACCACACGTCCGGGCGTGCCCGGTCGGCCTCGTCGATGGCCTCCCGGACCGACCCGGCTTCACCGGCAACCACGATGTCGTCCGTCGCCTTCAGGAGGGAGGTGATGCCGCTTCGAACGACTTCATGGTCGTCGACCAGCAGGACGCGAAGCGGTGGACCCATTGGTTGCATGCTCCCATTCCCAACGTCCATGCTCAACATTCCTATCTAAGCCGAAGCGGGAACGAGAGCGCGGATGGCCTCTCCCGCCCGGTCGAGGAAGTCTTTGAGTGTCGCCTCGGCCACCCGGTGCAGCAGGGCTCGATCGATAACCTTCCCGATGACCCCGAGCGGGGGCCGATAGCGGGCGCTGACCGACAGCTGGGTCCTGTTCGGTCCCAGGGCGGCCACCTCTATGTCTGCCTCGAGTGATGGAAACAGGGATTCGCCGCCGGCCGGCCGCCAAGCCATCGGCAGGACGGTCTTGGACGGAAACCGCATCAAATCACCCAGCTCGACTTCCACCTTTTTTGCCAGGCGGTAGGCGGGGCGACCGAACCCCACCTCCGCGAGAAGACGCTCTCCCCGCGCCTCGGCGTCGGCGGCGACCCCCGGCACCCAGTCCCTCGGAGAGCGCAGGAGAGCGCCCTCGGCTTCGTCGAATGGCAGGTCGAGCTCGAGGAAGTACCGCGCAAACATGGCTCCAGCATCGAAGTTTCGCTGCCAGCACACTCGGGCCGATGGTCCCTGCATGGAAGGGTCCCCTGGCACAGGTCCGGAACGGATGTTCAAACGAGGATCGGCAGGAACGTGATCAGATCGAGAGGAGGATCGATGGCCGACTCGCCTCACATGGTCCTGCTGGTCGAAGCCGACCCCGAGCTGCGAGATCGGATCGGGGAGTGGCTGGAGCGCTCAGGGTTCGAGGTGCTCCTCTGCCCCGGCCCGTCCGCGCCGTCCTACACGTGCGTGGCCAGTACGGGGCGGCCTTGCGTGCTCGTCAAGGCCGCCGACGTCGTCCTCCTCGACCTATGGCTGGAGAGCGACACCGTCATGTCTGGAACGACGGCCTCCGAGCTGCTGGCCAACTACGTCTCGAGCGGCAGGCCCGTCGTGGTCATCGACCCGGGCCACGATGAGTTGCTGACCTTCATGGACGAGAGTGCCGCCCGGATCGAGTGGCCTCCGGAGCGACGCGAGGTGGTGGAGTCGGTCCGGGTGGCGATCCAGTCGGCAAGACCAGGCTGACTTCAGAGTGGGATGCGGACTCGAATCGTGGTCCCATCGCTCGCGTCGCTCATGACCTCGAGTTCGCCGCCAGCGACTGGGCACGTTCCTCCAGGTTCCGGAGCCCGCGGCCCTTTCCCTTCCCTGCCTCGAGGTCGAACCCCTGCCCGTCGTCATCTACCTCCAGGAGCGCGCCATCCGTGGTGCGAATCAGGCTCACCCGGCAGGTGGCCGCCTGGGCGTGCCGGCCCACATTGGACAGAGCCTCACGGATCAGCTGAATGACGTCCGCGGCGCGACCGGACATCTCGGCGGCGACCCGGCCGTCGCCCTCCACTGCTGTGGTGACCCCGGTCTTGCCCTGGAAGTCCTCGGCGAGCTGTCGGACGGCCTGATCCAGTTGGCGGTCGGCCAGGATCCCGGGTCGCAACCCGAAGATGTAGTTGCGGAGGTCGCGGATGGCTCGGTCGATCTCCGATACGGCGTCTGAGACCCTTCGCTCCAGATCAGGGTCCCTGCTGAGGGTGGCGGTGGCTTGAAGGCCCATCCCGACGGCGAACAACGACTGGATGACCCCGTCGTGGAGTTCCTTGGCGATTCGCTCTCGTTCGTCCATTACCGCCAGTCGCTTCAGTTCGCTCTGGGCTCGGCCGTACTCGACGGCCACGGAAGCCTGGCCGGCGAATGTCTCAGCCAGGGCCAGATCCTCCTGGGAGAATGTTCGACCCCCCGGCCTGTTGGCCACGGCGAGGGTACCGAAGGCGCTGCCCCTGACGGCCAGGGGGAGGAACATGGCTGGGCCCATCTCGCCCAACTTGATCATGGGTTGGTCGGCACGCTCGTCGACAGATGCATCCGGAAGGACGACCGGCTTCCCGGCCCGAATGACCTCCCCGGAGATCGATCGCTCCACCGGAAACACCATTCCCCGGAGCTCGTCGGCGTGGATTCCGTTGGCGACCTGAATGCTCAGGGATTCGGGTTGGTCGGCGGGCACAGCGATGGTTGCCACTTCCGCACCCACCAGCTCCCGAGCTCGCCGGGCTACGAGCTCCATGATCTCCTTGGGTTCGGCCTCCTCCAGGATGTGATTGGTGATCTCTCCGATTGCCTCCAGCCGTCGCTCCCGCTGGCGAGCCTCCTCGTAGAGGTGGCGACTCTCCTCATACAGGTGTGCGTTCTCCACCGCCACACCGGCCTGCGCAGCGAGGATGACCAGGGTCTCTTCGTCCTCGGCTGAGAACTCCGGGGAGCCCTGTTTCTCAGTGAGGTAGATGTTTCCGAATACCTTGCCCCGAGCCTTGACCGGTGCGCCGAGGAACGATCCCATCGGGGGATGGTTCGGAGGAAAGCCAACCGACTGGGGATGATCGGAGATGGAGCGAAGCCTGAGCGGCTTGGCGTCTCCGATGAGCACGCCCAGGATCCCGTGGCCTACTGGAAGGTCTCCGATGGCGCGGCGCTGGTCCTCGGTGATGCCGGTGGTCACGAACTCGGAGATGCGCTGATCGGGGCCGAGGACGCCAAGGGCCCCGTACCGAGCCCCGGTTACCTCCACCGCGAGGTCGATGATGCGCTGAAGCACGGCCGACAGGGATAGTTCGGAAGAGATGGCCAGGCCGACTTCCAGAAGCCGTGCGTTCCGGTCGCTCCCCAAACCCGGCATGGCCGGAAACTACCACCTGCCGGATGGATGGTTTCGGCAGACTCGGTCCTCCGGCTTGCGGCTCTGCTAGGCAACCATCGCGGGCTGCTCGGAGGCTCCCGACGCCCACCTTCGGGCCTCCGCCTCGAGCAGCGGGTGCGCGTCGGCTGATCCCAGAATGGTCGGGCCGTCGTCCTCCAGCCTGAACCCGCCGAGCAGCGAGATCCGAAGACGCGGGCGATTCCGAGGGGTGGGTTCCCCTAGCCTCCGGTCCGAGAGGTTTGCGTTGGGAGGTCAAGCCCCTATCGATCTCCCTCTAGGCCGTGATGGGCCCTCTCGGGCGTCCGTCTTTGCAAGCGAGGTGGGCCTGATTTGTCCGATCCGCCAATTCCGCCAGCAAGGAAGCCACCCGTTTCGTCGACATTCTCTGGAGACGACGTGGGGGTCTTCGTCCCGCGAAAGGGTCGCCCCCATAGCACGCCCCAATCTCCTCTGTTCACGGTCGTTCATCGCTGTCCGGGGCCGAGCGCGAGACCGCGACGTGCCCCCTGACCCGCCAGGATGAACCGATGCGAACGGCGGTGGATGAAGGGAGCGCCCTTGCCATGGTGGGGGTCGCGGGTTCGAATCCCGTCGTCCGTTCCAGAATCAGGGCTCTGACCAGCCGAAATGCATGACCTGCCGTGGTGATCTCGCTCTTCGGACTGTTGTTCCTAAGAGTCGACGAACTGACGGGCGGCCGTGGCGAGTTGAGACCATTGCCGCTTGGCCTTCGGAAGCACGGCGACCCAGGTCCTGCTCGTGCGACCGTGACCTGGATCAAAGTGCTCGCCATTCTGCGATGCGAGCAGCCTGCTCACTCGTTCCTCAGGGAGCTTGAGAACCAAGTTCTCCTTCCACGGGAACATGAAGACCTTCCCGTGCACACATAGGGCAGTCGTACCGAACATCCGCTTCTCCGTGATGTCCTTCTCGCGGAGAAGCTTCGTCCGCTGCAGCTCAAAGAACCTCTGCACGTCACTCGGGGAGGAACTTGGGGCGGCCATTCACTTCTCCATGTACTGCTTCAGGCCGGTGAGGATGGACTGCTGGGTCTTATGAAACTTACGGCGGATCATCGGGAGCATCAGGCGAGAGAAGAGCTTGGTCGGCGTGAAGGTGCTCTCGGCCACGACTCGAGTTGCATGCGAACCCTGAGGTTCGAGGCTGAATCCAGCGGTCCAGCCGGACACCATTCGCGAGAACCCGGTGCTGTCTTGGTCGATGCTCCACGTGATCCGTCGGCCCTCGTCATAGGTAGAGCAGCGTTCCTCCGTCCTTCCCGGCTTCTTTCCAACACGAACGTCGCATGTGCGAGTGCTCCCCAGGGCGTGGCCGCCGGCGATGTGGGTCAGGAACGGATGCCACTCGGCGTGAGCGACGGGGTCTGCGATCGCCTGCCAGACATGCTCAGGAGATGCCGCCACCACGACTTCGTCCGTGATGTCTTCCATGGATCTCGCCTCCTCCGCGCGGTCTCCCCGGTAACTTACTCGCACGTACTTGCAAAATGCAAGTAGAGGAGCTAGCGTTTGAAGAAGATGCGGACGTTGAAGAGACGGTCCACGTGCCCCATCAGCTCAGCCCTCGACATCTTCGGCGACCAGTGGTCGCTGCTCGTCCTCCGTGACCTGCTCTTCCGCGAGAAGGAGCACTACGGTGAGTTCCGCAGCTCGGAAGAGCGCATCGCCACGAACATCCTGGCAGACCGCTTGCAAAGGCTCGAAGGGGCGGGGCTCATCCGGAAGACCGGCGGTAATCCGAGGAGCGGACAGCAATTATACGCCGTGACGGTAAAGGGGAAGGACCTGATTCCGTTGCTTCTCGAGATGATGCTCTGGAGCGCGAAGCATCTTCCGGGGACGACGACACCAAGGAGATTCCTGGTCGAGCTGAAGAAGGACAGGGCGTGGGTGGCACGGGAGATCCGGCGACGCGGAGGGATCGAGGCATTCCTTCGATCCCTCTGAGATCCCACCCTCACGGAAGAGCGCCGTCCCAGACCATTGAAGAGCGCCGGTGCGAGGGTCCCCCGGAACCAGGGGTCTCTCTGGGGAGATTTCTCCAGCGGCTCAGTGGAGGACAGCGAGGGCGGTCGCGCCGATGAGCGCGGCGGCGAGGGCGATATTGATGATGCGGGCGCGACGGGGGTCGAGGAGCAAACGGGCGAGCGATGCGCCCGCGATCAGCCAGGTGGTGCAGATCAGGATGATCATCACGGTCAGGATTGCGATCTTGGCGGCCGCGTCCGCGGTCGCGGTATCGACCAGGCGGGTGCTGGCGAAGACGGCGGCGATCGCGACCCACGCCTTCGGGTTGGCGACGCCGAGCAGTGTCCCTCCGGCGAGCGAAGGTGCGCGTGACGCTGCCGTCTGGACTGCGAGCGGCGGTGCGGTGGCCACGCGGTAGGCGAGCCACAGGATGTACGCCGCGGAGATCACGATCAGGGCGTTCCGCAGGGTGGGGACGGCGAGGAGCGCCATCGTGATCCCGGTCGCCACCGCGACCAGGACGATCGTCGTTCCGACGATGATCCCGACCAGGTACGCGAGACACCGGCGCACGCCGTAGGCCGAACCGGCTGCGGTGAGGCTGATCGTCGCGGGGCCCGGGCTGCCCATGATCGCCAGCGACGTGACCAGAAGCGGCCCGGCCGATCCCCAGCGCATGGCCGCCACG
>DASXTW010000016.1:0-14173 GCA_036505215.1 Actinomycetota bacterium
CTTCGCGTAACAGACCGCACCGGTAGACGACTGTAACTCCGATCGGACGAGGGGGGAAGGATCGACATGGGCGGCCAAACCATCAGCATCCTCGACGGCAGCACGTTCGTGGTCAGTGACAGGCGCGGAGACATCGACGCCGGGCCCGACCAGCCCCACGGGCTCTTCTTTCGAGACACCCGCTTCCTGTCCCGATGGGTCCTGACCCTGGAAGGACGGCCACTCGAGGTCCTCTCGACCGACGACGTCGATTACTTCTCGGCCCAGTTTTTCCTGTATCCGCCGACGGGCACCATCTACAAGAATCCCGAACTCTCGGTGATCAGGCAGCGCACCGTCGGCGACGGGATCCACGAGGATCTCCTCGTGCTCAACCATTCCTCCGAGCCGGTCGAGTTGGGCCTGACCGTCGCGGCAGACTCGGACTTCGCCGACCTGTTCGAGGTAAAGGACGCCCTCAAGAAGAAAGGGGAGCTGTACCGGGAGGTGCGCGACGGCTCGCTCGTACTGGGGTACCGCCGGCAGGACTTCGTCCGCGAGACCGTGATCTCCTCGAGCGGGGCGGCGGCGGTGGGCGACCGAGGGCTGTCCTTCCACATCCGCATCGACCCGCACGCCGAGTGGCAGACGTGCCTCGACGTCGTGCCCCAGGCCGAAAGGGCTGCCCGCTCCAAGCACCGGCACGGCTCCATCCACAAGCCGCTTCCGAACATGAAGCTCGGTCTGGAAGAGTGGATCGCCGAGGCCCCCAAGCTCGAGTCGAGCTGGGACAAGCTCGGCCACATCTATTGGCGGAGCCTGGTCGACCTGGCCGCCCTCCGGTTCTACCCGGACATCCTGCCCGACGCGTCGGTTCCCGCGGCCGGCCTCCCCTGGTTCATGGCCCTGTTCGGACGCGACAGCGTGATCACCAGCTACCAGAGCCTCCCGTTCACGCCCGAGCTGGCCGAGACCACCTTGCGAGTGCTGGCCTCGCGCCAGGGGCAGCAGATGGACGACTTCCGCGACGAGGAGCCGGGGAAGATCCTCCACGAGCTTCGGGTGGGAGAGCTGACCCACTTCGGGGAGCGGCCCCACTCCCCCTACTACGGGGCGGCGGACTCCACCCCGCTCTGGCTGGTCCTGCTGGACGAGTCCGAGCGCTGGACCGGAAACGCGGACCTGGTTCGCGAGTTGGAGCCGAACGCCCGAGCGGCTCTGGCATGGATCGATGACCATGGCGACCTCGACGGCGACGGGTATGTGGAATACAAGCGCCGCAACGAGGAGACCGGCCTGGAGAACATGTGCTGGAAGGACTCGTGGAACTCGATCCTGTTTGCCGACGGGACGAACTCGAAGCTCCCCCGGGCCACCTGCGAGATCCAGGGGTACGCATACGACGCCAAGCGCCGCTGCGCCCGCTTGGCCCGGGAGTTCTGGGGCGATCCTGGTCTGGCCGAGCGCCTCGATCGGCAGGCGGACGAACTCAAGGATCGCTTCAACCGCGACTTCTGGATCCCCGACCGGGGGTACTTCGCCCTCGCCCTCGACGGAGACAAGCGGCAGGTCGACAGCCTCAGCTCGAACACCGGTCATCTGCTCTGGAGCGGCATCGTGGACGAGGACAAGGCCGACGCCGTCCGGCGACACCTGATGAGCGAGCGCATGTTCTCGGGCTGGGGCGTGCGCACGATGGCCGAGGGCATGGAGGGTTACAACCCGATCGAGTACCACAACGGGACCGTGTGGCCGCACGACAACTCGTTCATCGTGGCGGGACTGCGCCGCTACGGCTATGCCGAAGATGCCGCTCGCATCTCCTACGCGCTGCTCGAGGCCGCCACGTACTTCGACTGGCGGCTCCCGGAGGTGTTCGCCGGCTATCCCCGGTCGCTCACCCAGTTCCCGGTCGAGTACCCCACGGCCTCGAGCCCGCAGGCCTGGGCCACCGGCACGCCGCTCCTGCTCCTCCGCGAGGTGCTCGGCCTCGACCCCGACGGCGACCGGCTGCGAAGCGACCCCGTCCTGCCGCCCGAGATCACCGAGCTGTCCCTGCGCGAGATCCGAGGGCGGTGGAAGAGCGCTGATGTCGTTGCTCGGCACTGAGGAACGTCGTCAGACACGGTCAGCCTTTCGAACGCCCGGTTCGATGTGCAAGAATCCGCCGCGACACCTAGGGCTGGTGTGGCAGGGGGAGCGACCATGGGGCTCTTGCGGTACCGGACCGCGTCGGGAGAGCTCAAGTTCTGGACGCTGAAGGAGATCGTCCAGGGCAAGTCCATGAATCGGGTCACCCACCCGGTGTTCGTCATCTTCCCGATCGCGCTTTACAGCGGGGCCCTGGTCCTCGACCTCTTGTCTCGCCTCAGCCTTTCCGGCGCGCCGCTGGCCGCGACCTACGCCGTGCTCGGCGCAGTGATCGGCGCGCTCTTCTCGATCCTCACCGGGCTGGTCGACCGCTCGGTGATGCGGCCGGGCTCACGCATCCGAAGCATGGCCACCCGGCACATGTGGATCCAATTCGCGGCCACGGCGATCTTCATCGCCAACCTGCTCGTTCGCTGGTCGGACCGGCGCGTCCCCAAGGCCTCGCTTCTGTGGATCGTCCTCGACGTCATCGGCGTGGCCACGGTCATCGCCGGTGGCGATGTGGGGGCGACCATGGTCTTCAAGATGGGCTACAGGGTTCAGCCGCCGACCGAGGGGGCTGGCTCCGTCGAGACGGAGCCGACGGAGGCCAGTCTGGGCCGACAACAACTGCCGAGATAGCTCAGCTCGCCTTCAGATGCCGCCCCAGCCAGTCCAGGATGATCTCGAACCGCATCACCCGATGGACGGGATTGCCTGAACGCGACAGCTCGTGGCCCTCCACGGGGAACCGGACCAACTCCACCTCGCGCTTCAGCGTCCTGAGGATCCCGAACAGACCCTCCGCCTGGCCCACCGGGCAACGGAGGTCGTTCTCCGAGTGGATGATCAGGAGCGGTGTCACGATGTTCTTCGCGTACGTCGACGGGGAGTGCTTCAGGTAGGCCTCTGGCGCCTCCCAGAAGAACGCGCCGATCTCGCTCTTGAACAAGGTGCCGAAGTCGCTCTCCTCCCCCTCTGACATGAACTGGTTCACGGCCCGCTCGGAGATCGCGCACTGGAACCGGTCGGTGTGGCCCACGATCCACGAAGTCATGTAACCGCCGTACGACCCGCCCATCACGCCCAGCCGATCCGAGTCGAGGAACTCGAAGCGCTTGAGCGCCTCGTCCACCACGGCCATGCAATCCTCGTAGTCGACGGTCCCCCACCCGGGCCCATCGGTCACAGGCCCGCGGATGGCCCGGCCCCACGCCTCGCTGTATCCGGAGGAGCCGCGGGGGTTCGAGTACACCACGGCATAGCCGGCGCCCGCGTAAACCTGGAATTCGTCGAAGAACTTGTTGCCGTACTGGCTGAACGGACCGCCGTGGATGTTCAGCAGGAGTGGGTATTTCGTTCCCTCCTCGAACCCCGCGGGCTTGATGATCCATGCCTCCACCTCGGAGCCATCGGCGGAGATGGCCACGAACCGCTCGGGGGCGGGGAGGTCACGAGCTTCGCAGAACGCTCGGCCGACCTCCGTCACCTGCCGGTCTCCCACGAAGAGCTCGGAAAGCTGCGTGAGGGTGTGATACGCATGCACGATCTGTCCCCTCACTGCGTCGTATCCGGTCAGCATGAAGTCACCGCCGATCACCAGCTCGGGCCTGGCCGACCCGTCTGCGGCCACTCTGTACAAGGGAACATTGCCGCCGTCTTCGATGCCGAACAGGAGCGAGTCGTTGCCCTCCCAGATCGGCTCCCGCACACCCGTGAAGTACGGGGCGCAGTTTCGGTCCAGCGAGTCCGTGAGCACCACGCGCTCGCCCCCGTCGGCCGGAACCACGGCGACCTGCGTGTGGCGGGGGTCGTCGAACACCCCCGGCGCGTACAGGAAGGCGATCCTGGAGCCGTCCGGCGACCAGGAGGGTGAGCCGCAGTATCCGTCGACGGCGGTGATGCAGACCGGATCCCCACCGTCCGACGGCATCACGTAGATGTCCCGAATGGGCGTGGTGTCCCAGTCCTCGTGCCGGGCCGAAGCGAAAGCGATCTTGGTGCCGTCGGGCGACCAGTTCGGTTGCTCGTTCTCGAAGTCTCCCGAGGTGATCTGGGTGGGCTGGGCGGAGCCGTCGGCAGGCACGACGAACAGGTGCTGAGGACGGTCGAAGGTCCACCCCACGTTGTCAAGCTTGAACTGGAGCCGCGTGATACTCCGCGGTGCCCGTTTCTTGTCGTCGACTTCCTCGTACTCGGGGGCTCGGACCCGGGCGACGAACACGAAGCGGTCGCCGTCGGGGGACCAGGCCGGCTGGGTGACGTCTTCCTTGAAGTCGGTGAGCTTCTGCGCCTCTCCCCCACCGACGGGCATCACGTACAGCTGGACCACGCCTCCATCGCGCTTGGAGGTGAAGGCGATCCTCGTTCCATCCGGCGACCACCTGGGGTCGGCGTCCCGGCTGGTCCCGGAGGTGAACTGGCGAGGGGGCGAGGACCCGTCGACCGGAGCGAGCCAGATGGCGCCCCTGACGTCGTTCGCCTCCTTGTCGATCCGCCAGACGGCATAGGCGATCGTCCGGCCGTCAGGCGAGAGCCGCGGGTCGCCTACCCCTGTCAGCTCGTAGACATCCTCGGGAACCATCGCCGGCATCGATTCCTCCTTCTCAGCTCGCTCGTGAGTAGCTCTCTGTTCTCCTCCTCGAGTCCCCGCCGTCGGCGGGTCCTCGACGAGCCAGGGGGTCCGCAGCTGCCTCGCTTCGCTCGTTGCTGCTACCCCCCTGGACCCCCCATCCTCGCACGTATCGGTGCACCCCGACGACCCAAGGAGTCACGGGAAGGCGTGCGGGCCAGGGAGCTAGAATCGGGGGTCTGATCAGCGCAGACCTTCCTTCGGCCTGGAGGGAGCCATGTACTGTCCGAACTGTGGCCTGAAGCAGCCACTCGAGCACCGTTTCTGCGTGTCCTGCGGCAGCCGGTTACCCCGGGAGCTCCTTCGCATGCCTGGACCGAAGGTCACGCGGTGGTTCTCGGGCATCCCGATCCATCCGGAGGACAGTCCGACGGCGATGCTGCGCGTCAGCCGGTACCTCGATGAGTTCGAGATCGAGACCGACGAGGGGTCGGTCCGGGTCCCCAGCCATCACGTCCGTTTCTCGGTGTGGGTCGAGGACCGGGCGGCGTGCGTCGTCTCCATTCCCGACTCCGAGGCCCGAGGCCTCGCCGACTTCCTCCTGGCGGAAGTCCTGGATGGCGACGAGCGGCGACGCGTTCCCGACGCCAGATGAGCCAATCAGCCGAAGGCGTACGGTAGGCTGACCTCACTTCGCCAGGTCGTGGAAGCACCCTTGTCGCTTTCCATGGCCGGTGGGACGCTGGCGGTGATGGACGGAAGCTCGAGCGCCGAGGAGTTACCGGTGACGGTTCGGGTCCTCATCGTGGACGATCAGGAGCCGTTTCGGGCCGCCGCGAGGATGGTCGTGGAGGCCACCGACGGGTTCGAGGTAGTGGGCGAGTCGGAGACCGCCGAAGAGTCCATCGAGCTCGCTCGGCAGCTCCAACCGGACCTCGTGTTGATGGACGTGAACCTTCCGGGGATGAATGGACTCGACGCCACCAGGCGCATCCTCCAGGAGGCGAGCCGCATCGTCGTACTGATCCTCTCCACCTACGAGCCGGAAGAGTATGCGCCTCGCGCAGCCGAGGCCGGCGCTGCCGCGTACATCCCCAAGTCTGCCTTCGGCCCGGAGCGCCTGGCGGAGGCATGGAGAGACGCCACAGCAACCGCTTGACGATTCTGTTCAACCGCGGGCCGCGGAAGCCGGTCAGCTCCTCTCGGCCGGCACCAGTTGCTGGCCGGGAATCCTCCCCCGAAGCGTGGTTCCCATGCCTGCGGCGGTGGCCACGTGAAGCGCTCCACCCAGTGCCTCGACCCGGTCGACCATGTTCTGCAGACCCGAGCCGCCACTGACCAACGATGGATCGAACCCGACGCCGTCGTCCGACACTTCGAACGCGAGCTCATGGCCGCTCTGCCGGAGCTCGATCCGGGCCTTCGACGCCCGAGAATACTTGGTCAGGTTCTGCAGGGCCTCCAGGCAACAGAAGTAAACGGCGGCTTCCACCTCCGGCGGATATCTCCGAATCCCCTCCGCATGGACATCGACGGGAACCCCGGCCCTCTTGGCGGGGCCGACCAGGGCGGCCGCCAGACCCTGCTCCGCGAGCAGGGGCGGATAGATTCCCCTGGCCAGGTCACGGAGAGTCTCCAACGAGTCCGCCGCTTCGGCGTGCAACTCCTTCAGAAGGGCCCTCGCCCGGTGCGGGTTGCTTTCGGCGAAGCCCCTGGCCAGGCGGATCTTCACGGCCAGTGCCACCAGGTGCTGCTGGGCCCCGTCATGGATGTTGCGCTCCAAGCGCCGGCGTTCCTCATCCTGGGCCGCCACTATCCGCTGCCGGGAGGCCCGAAGCTCGACCGCCTGCCGGGAGATCTGTTCCAGCCGAACCCGTAGCTCCGCGGCAAGCCGGACGTTGCGAAGGACCAGTCCGGCCTGGGCGGCCAGGTCGGACAGCAGCCTGTCCGTTGTTGGGTTCGGCGATTCGCCGGATTGTCCAGCCACGGCGAGCCCAGCCACGGTGAGCGCGCCAAGTAGCTCCCCTTGGTGGCGCACCGGTATGACTCTGTCCGCATCCGGCAGAGCCGGCAGCTCGGCGTCGGCCAGGGGGAGGGAAGGCCCGAACGGATGAGCGGCCGGAGGCCACGATGCTGCGAGCCTGAGCTCCCGGCCCACTCGCAGCCAGACCTCGACCCGGTCGGCCCTGGTTCCCTCTGCCACGACTTTGGCCATGCTCGGAAGCACGTCCTCAGTGGCGTAGATCCCGGCCACCTTCTCGCAGAACCGTGCCAAGACCTCGTAAGGAGTGGCCCGATGCCCGTATACCAACCGACTGGCGAACCGCTGCACTCGCTCCCGCACGGGTTGGAAGGCCCCGGCCACCAGAGCTGTGGCGGCGATGGAGAGACCCAGGTTGGGCTCTCCTTCGGTCCCCAACGCATTGCCGAGCCCAACCACCACCGCGACGTACACCACCGTGATGAACCCCGCCATCGTCAGGGTCACCAGGGCCAGCCACCAGACCCGCGGGACCCATTGGAGGGAACCGGCCCGGACGTTCATCGGGAAAGAACCTCCTCCCTCACGAGGTCAGCGGGGATCTGCCCGGCGACCGTGGTCCCGATCCCCCGACCCGAGCGGATCTCCAGGCTCCCCCCCATCGCCTCGACCCGATCCACCATGTTCTGTATCCCCTGGCCCGTCCGGAACTCTGTGGGGTCGAACCCCGGACCCCGGTCGGAGACCGAGAACGTGACCCATTCCCCCTCACGAGCCAGTCGCACGGTTACGGGCGAGGCCCCGGAATGCTTGGCGGCATTGGCGAGGGCCTCCAAGCAACAGAAGTACGCAGCAGCCTCGGACTCCGGCGAGAAGCGGGTTCGTCGGAACTCCTCATCTGCCTCGATGGACACCGGGAACCCCGACTTGCGTGCCTGTGCTTCGAGTGCGACCGCCAACCCCTTGTCGGCCAGCAACGGAGGGAAGATCCCTCGGGCTAAATCACGGAGAGTCTCGAGGGTGGCGTTGGTTTCGCGCCCGATCTCCTCGAGCAGTGCGGTGGCGCGGATGGGGTCTTGCTCGACGATCTTCTCGGCCAGCCCGAGCTTCACCGTCATTCCGACCAGCTGCTGCTGGGCGCCGTCATGGATGTCGCGTTCAAGGCGGCGTCGCTCGGCGTCGCGTGCCGCCACGATTCGTTGGCGGGAGGCACGCAACTCCTCCGTCTGAGCGGAGATCTCCTCCAGCTTGGACTCGAGCTCTGCGGCCAACCGGACGTTGCGAAGCGCCAACCCCGCCTGCGAAGCCAGATCTTCGAGCAGCCTCGACTCGGCTGGAGTGAGCGGTTCGCCGGGAGGCTTGGCTACCCACAGGTCGCCCACCGGCTCCTCCTGGTGCTGGATGGTAAGCGTCCGGTCGAAGGAGTCGGACGACTCATCAGGCCAGGTGACGGACCGCACCTTGCCGCCGGGGAGGAATACGCGAACCTTGGCTCTCGCCGCGCCGACCCCCCTGGCCGCGGCCTCGGCCATTCGAGGCAGAACCTCGTCGATGGACAGCGAGCCGCTCATCCGCTGAGAGAAGTCCGCCATGATCTCGTACGGGGTGGCCCGCCGTCCGTACACCAGCCGGTTGGCCAGGCGCTGCAGGCGCTCCCGCAGCGGTTCGAAGACAACCGCCACCACGGCCGTCGCCACGACATAGAGGACGACGTTCGGGTTCTTTCCCGATCCCAGAGCGTGGCTGATTCCGGCCACGCCGGCCACGTACACCGCGGTGATGATTCCGGCGAGCGTCCCGTAGACCAGCGTCTTGTTGAGGACGCGTTCGATGTCCCACAGCCGGTACCGCACCAGGACCGCCACCAGCATCACAGGGATCACCGCGAACAGGCCAGGGAACACGACGAAGGCCAAGTGCTTGACGGCGCGCAGACCCTCGCCCGCGCCCTGGACGAACTGCAGGCCGGTGGTCAGTCCGACGAATGCGAGCACTCCGCCGAAGGCTATGGCCAGCGACCAGACCAGAAGGCGGGATTGTTGCCGTTCCACCGGGCTGGCGGCATGACGCAGCCGGGAGACCTGGGACGCCACCGCGGCGACGGGGACCAGCACGCCGAAGAAGACCACGTAGTCAGTGGCGCTGCCGTGGACGGCGGAGCCGACAAGGAAGCCGATGAACGCCAGGAACAGCAAAGCGGTCCGGAGGGGCCACTTCAGCCACTCACCCCCCGGTAGGGACCACTGGGGCAGCCGGCCATCGGGGAATACGACGAGCGCCAACACGTAGCTTCCCCCCGCCACCAGATGGAAGAGTCCATGGAAGGTCTGGGAGGCAGGGATAACCGTGAGGGATGTGTGCGCCTGAAGGTTGAACACGGCGCCGGTCCCGATCAAGCCGACGGCAAGGAGCCGTGCCGCTCGATCCCCCGGACGCAGGCGGATCAGGAGGATCCCGAGCGCGACGTTCAAGAGGCTGAACACGTACTCCAGGGCGGCCCGGGCCCCGGGCTGTCCGGCGTGCGAGGCCTCAGCGACCCGCCGGGCAAAGCCGGCCAGCCACCCCGGGAGCGACCGGGCCGGGACCGCGTATTCGTGGGCGGCGGGCTGCACGATGAGGAGTCCCGCCATCGTGTCCGGGTGGGGATCGCAGATGAACCGGTACACCCCCGGCGGCGGTAGCTGAAACTCGTACGTCACCGTGGTTGGGCCCTCCACTATCGCCCCTCTGAAGCGGCCGTGGATCGAGACGTTGTGGCCGTCGCCGTCGAAGTTCGTGAACCGGAGCAGGGTCTCGCTCGAACCCGCCCGAATGGTCAGGACCTTCTTGTCGAACCGGTTTCCGCGGGCTGAGATGCGCTCCTCGACCCGGACCGCGGGCTGAGTGCCGGCCCAACGGTGCAGGTCGGCGTGCACGGACGGGAATGCACGGGCCAGGGCGGGCCCGATCCCGGCGAGCAGCCAGATCACGCACGCCGCCGCGTAGAAAGCGAAGAAGCCGACGAACGCCGCATTGGTCGCCCGGCGACGCACCCGTGCGGATCGTTCCGCCTCTTGACCACGGCCGGCCAGACCTCGCCCTGTGACGACAGCGAGGATCGCCACTGCGATCACCAAGACGATCGCGAATCTGGAACTCCCGGTCGCGACCAGGATGGTCGCCAGTCCGCCCAGGATGTACGGAAGAGCCCGCCGCATGGGCTGGATTGTGGACGTGCCGAGGGGGACGGAGGAAGGGTGTTCACCGAACAATCGGCCCCGCCTTCCCAGGATGGGTGGTGGTGCTAGCACCCCCTGATGCAACGGGCTCCCAGCATCACGAACTAGTGGTCGCAGGCTTGGGTCCACTGCCCCAGCGGGCTACCGTGGGGCGAGGAAGGAGGCGCGGTTCATTGGCCGTCATCGTGATCGAGGGGCTGAGGAAGGAGTTTCGCAAGGTGCGGGGCCGGTCCACGGTCGCCCTGGACCGGCTCGACCTCTCGGTCCCGGAGGGCGGCGTGTACGGGTTCCTCGGACCGAACGGGGCAGGGAAGACGACCACGATCCGATGCCTGCTGGGCCTGGTGCGGCCGACACAAGGAAGGGCGCGGCTCCTGGGGGCCGAGTCATCCCGGGAATTGGCCCAGGTGATCGGCCGGGTGGGATCGATCGTGGAGACCCCAGCAATGTATCCACGCTTCAGTGGGCGCCGAAACCTGGAGCTCCTTGGCCGGCTGAATGGAATCGGGCGGAAGGCCGTGGACCGCACGCTGGAGCGAGTGGGCCTGCAGGGTCGGGCCGACGATCATGTCCGCACCTATTCCCTCGGGATGAAGCAGCGGCTAGGGATCGGAGCTGCACTGCTCAAGGACCCCGAGCTCCTCATACTCGACGAGCCTGCCAACGGGCTCGACCCGGCCGGGATCAAGGAGGTCCGGGACCTCCTCCGCAGCCTGGGAGCAGAGGGCCGGACCGTGTTCGTTTCGAGCCACCAGCTTCCCGAGGTCCAGATGATGTGCGACCGGGTGGCGATCCTGTCCCGAGGGCGGTGCGTGGCAGCCGGCCCGGTCGGGGAGGTGCTGGCCCGAGGCAGACACGAGGCGCTGATCGTCCGAGTGGGCGATCTCCATGCAGGCCTCGAAGCCCTGATCGCGGCCGGGATCGACGCCGGGCTGGACTCCGATCACCTTCGGGTCACCCTTCCCGTCGCCGAAGCGGCCCGAGTGACCGAAGCTCTGGCCCGTCGCAACCTCTACCTGAGCGAGCTCCGCCCGGAGGAAGTCAGCTTGGAGACCGTTTTCCTCGAGCTCACGCAGGATTTGAAGGAGGAGCAGCCGTGAGCGCGCTCCTCGCCGTCGAGATCCGCAGGATCCTCTCCCGGCGCGCGGTTTTCGGGGCCGCGGCGCTCGTCCTGCTGGGGATGCTGATCGCCGGAAGCGTCCTGTTCGTCCGGTCGCACCGGTCGGACCCGGCGCAGCTGCAAGCGCAGCAGCAACAGGTGGAGGCCCAACGCAGGCAGGCTGTGGCGGAATGCGCCTCGGGGAGTTTCGGCATCCCCAAGCAGGACGTCCCGCCCGGCATGACCCTGGAGCAGTACTGCGAGCAGGTGGTCGGCGCTCCGGAGATCGAGGACCCTGCTTTCCGCCTTGTCCACTACCGGGACGTTGCCGAAAACCTGTCCGGCCTGTTCATCGCGGTGGTCATGATCCTGGCGGCCTCGTTCATCGGTGCGGAGTGGCACGCGGGCACGGTCACGACCCAGCTCACGTGGGAGCCAAGGAGGAATCGCGTGCTCGCTGCGAAGGCGATCGCCGTGGCAATGTTCGCCTTCGCCTTCTTCGTCCTGGCGCAGGTCCTATTGTTCGGGGTCCTCGCACCGTCTGCCTTCCTTCGCGGAACGACCGAGGGAGCGAACCTCGCGTGGCTTCAGGGCGCGGCCGGCGTGGTCCTCCGAGGGGGGGCCGCCGCGGCACTGGCTTCGGGCATTGCGTTCGCCCTGGCGTCTCTCGCCCGCAACACGGCCGCGGCCATCGGCGCCTTCTTCGTGTACATAGCGATCCTCGAACCGTTGCTGCGCGCCGCCAGACCCAAGTGGCAACGGTGGTATCTCTACGACAACCTGGCCACGTTCATCTCCGGCCACCGCCTCGACTTCACGGCGTACGGTCGATCGGTAGCGGGGGCGGCTGTGGTGGTCTCCACCTACGCGTTACTGTTCGTGCTGTTGGCGATGGCCGTCTTCCGCCGGCGCGACGTCACGTAGAAAGCATAGGGTCGGGACCATGGCGAGAACCGGCAAGCGGCGAAAGCAACGGCCTCTGCACCGAAAACGCCGCGGGCGGATGTTCCTCGCCTTCGAGCGGGCCGTGCTCGGGGTCGGGATGACCGTTGTGGCGTTCTTCATCGAGCGCCGGCTGATCAAGGCGATCAAGAAGGGTGGGGTGACGGCCGCTGCACGGACGGCCGCCGAGCCTGGCGAGGAGATCGGGTTTCCGTTGCGGGAGGCGCGGGAGGGCGAGCTAACGACGGCGCCGCACCAGGTCCGCGACCAGACCCAGGGTTAGGACTCCTCCCGCGCTCCCGATCGTGACCGGGACCCAGCCTGCCACGTGCGTGGAGCTGGCGGTGATGGCGGTGGCCACCAGGGCCCCGCCAGCCGTGAGAGCGAGGGCGAGCCTCCTGCCCGCTCGACGGATCGTGTCCTCCAGGCGCTCCGTTCCCCGGAAGTTCACCGTGAGCTTGGGACCCGGCCGAGCGCCGGCCAGCCGCTCCACGGCTTCGATCAATCGCACGGCCCGGAGACGGAGCTTCTGTCCCTCGTAGAAGAGCGTCTTCGGGTCGAGACGCCCCCGGATGCGCTCCACGAGGCCCTTGGTCAGGAACTGCCCGGCCACCGCAAAGGGGTCCAGGGTGGGGTCCAGGGTCGCCGTGGCGAGCTGCATCTGCGCCAGGGCCTTCCCCGTGAGCGCCAGCGAAGCGGGCAGTGGCACGTCGTGGCGAATCGCGATCTCGGTGATCTCCTGCAGGATGGGCCCGAGCTGGATCTCCTTCAGCGAGACGTGTCGGTACTTCGCCATGAGGTTGCCCAGCTCCTGTTGCCACAAGGCGAGGTCGATGTCGGGTCGCTGGTCCGAGCCGGCGATCATTAACACCACGTCGGACAGAAACGACACGTCTTCCTGCCAGAAGGCCATCAGCATGAGAACCAGGAGCTCCCGGATCTCCGGACCCAGCTCCCCCACCATGCCGAAGTCCAGGAAGTAGATCGTGTCGTTCCACCACAGCAGGTTCCCCGGGTGGGGGTCCGCGTGGAAGAACCCATCCGTCAGGATCTGCCGGTAATAGGACTCCAGGAGCTGCCCTGCGGCCTCCTTCCGGGTCTGCCCCTCGGGGGCCTGGCGGATCGGAACCCCTTGGATCTCTTCCATCACCAGGAGTCGCTGGCTGGAGAAGTCCTCATACACCTTGGGAACCTCGAGCCGCGGATAGGCCAGCAACACCTTCCCCATCCGCTCGATGTTCGAGGCCTCCTGGCGAAAGTCCAGCTCTCGTTGGAGCGAGGCTGACAGGTGCTCGAAGATCGCCCCCATGTCCACGACCTGCCGAAACCCCGGTCGGTCGGCGGTCTTCTCCGCGAACAGCTTGAGCAGGCCGAGGTCCCGCATGATGTCCTCTCGGGCGGTGGGACGCTGGACCTTGACTACTGCCAGCTCGCCCGTGGCCAGGACGGCCCGATGGACCTCGGCGATGGTGCCGGCGGCCATCGGTTCCGGGACGATCGACTCGAAGACGTCCTCCCAAGGCACGCCCAGCTCTTCCTCCATCACCTGGACGACCTGTTCTTGCGTGAGCGGCGGCACGCTGTCCTGCAAGGTGGCCAGCTCCTCGATGAATTCGGGGGGAAGGAGATCAGGCCTGGTAGAGAGGATCTGCCCGAGCTTGGCGAAGGTCGGCCCGAGCTCCTCCAAGGCGCCTCGGAGTCGCCTGGCCCTGACCCTGGCCGAGTCCTCGTCTCCCGTCCGGGACCGCCCGAACAGTTCTCGGAGGCCCGTCTTGGCCATGATCGCGGCGATCTCGGTGGCCCGGCCGAGCAGGTGGCCCTCCACGTGGACCTCCTCGGCCTCGGCGCGTGACTCGATCCGGGACGGAATCACCCGCGCCCCGCCATCTCCGTCCAGCAGGGCCGTGTTCACGATGATGACCGTGCACCGAGCGTTGTGGGACACGCGGTTGGGCACATTCCCCAGCAGGAACTCCTTCCTGCCGCTCATGCCGACGTTGCCCACCACCACCACGTCCACCTCTGCGGCCTCGGCGGCCTCGACGATCGCCCGGGCGGGGTCCTCGTCGACCACCACGCGAGCCCGACCCCTGGGTCCGGCCACGCGCGCCGCAAACTGCGTCAAGTCCTCCGCGGCGAACCCGGCCCTGGTGGCCTCGGCGGCCCCGGCTTCGGTCCCCGGTTGGCTCTGTGGGACCAGCACCTGGAGCAGCAGAAGCTCGGCTTGGTAGCGCTCGGCCATGGCCGCGGCC
>DASXTW010000017.1:0-22036 GCA_036505215.1 Actinomycetota bacterium
ACCACGTCCTCCAACGGGTAACGCCGGTCGATGACCGCTCGGTACTTCCCCGCCTCGATGAGCTCCTTGACGAACAGGACGTCCTGCTTTGTGTAACGCGGTATCGGAAACAGCACCTTCTTGTCGCCGATCCGCGACGTCCACAGCGCCAGGAACGGGTTCTGCCAATAGGGTCCGAGGTCGGTGGAGCCGTAGATCCCGCCCGGCTTCAGCGAGCCTCTGCATCTCTTGAACGAGAGCTTGCCGACCGCGTCGAAGATGAAGTCGTACGTCTCGCTGTTCTTCGTGAACTCTTCCTGCGTGTAGTCGATGACCCGGTCGGCTCCGAGCGATCTCACCAGCTCGACGTTCTTCGTGTTGCATACCGCGGTGACGTCGGCATCGAAGTACTTGGCCAGCTGCAGGCCCGCCGTGCCGATTGATCCCGACGCGCCGAAGATGAGGATCTTCCGCCTCTTCCGGAGATCCACCCGTCTCAGGTACGACAGTGCCAGGATGACCCCGTCGGGGACCGCAGCAGCCTCTTCGAAGGTCATGCCGGTCGGCTTGTGCGCGAGCGGGGCGCTCTCCGGCAGGCAGATGAACTCTGCGTGTGCGCCGGCCGTCCTCGCGCTGACGCCGAAGACGTGGTCACCTACCTCGAACTCGGTGACGGCCGGGCCGACTGCCTCGACCTCCCCCGCCAGCTCCGTGCCGGGGATCTTCTGCTTCGGTCGCAGCAGGCCGGTGAGGAAGCGGCTGATGAAGTACTCGGCGCTGCGAAGACCCGTATCCGTCCGGTTGACCGTCGTGGCGTGGACCTTGATGAGGACTTCGTCGTCCTTGGGTACCGGCCGTTCGACCTCTTCGAGCCGCAGAACTTCCGGAGGCCCGTACCTGTCGTAGACGACCGCTCTCAAGCGGTCCGAGCTGTTCCGGGTCGCCATCTCCGCAAGACATCCTACGAGCCGGCCACGCGATGTTGGATCGTAGCGATACATGCCCGGAACGCGGGGTCCGAATAACGTCCTCACTGGTCCAGACGGACCGAGGGTGCAGTGGTTCTGGAAGTCTGACTATGGGGTAAGCGCCCGTTAGGCGACTGGGCCCATATTTCCCTCGTCTATGCGCCGCTGACGAGACTCCTCAGGTCGGGGAGGACGAAGTCCGGAGGAGGTGCTGCGTTCGCCGCCTCGACCTCGGTTGTGGTGCCGGTAAGTACGAGAACGGTGGCCAGGCCGGCCCGGCGGCCCCCGGCGATGTCCGAGTCCAGCCGGTCACCGACCACCACGCAAACGTCGGGCCTCCGACATCAGCTCCCGTGCCACTTGGAACATATCGGCCTCAGGCTTGCCCACTACATGGGCAATGCGGCTTGCGGCCGCCTCGACCGGCCGACGTCGCCCTGCGGGTCACGGACGGCACGCTCGAGGATGCCTCGTGCTCCCGTGGCATGGGCGAGACCCGGTGTGATGGAACTACCCGGCGCTGGAGGCCCGGCCGGCGGGAGTGTGGACGGTTCATGTCCTGAAGAGGTCAGCCTCGCCCATCGTGGTGAGGTTCACGGTCCTGTTCGAGGCGGTCGAGTGAGGAAACTTGAGTTCGGAGCCACTGCAGGACCTCCTGGGCGTGCCGATCCGGCGGGAACACCGGATAGAAGACCGCTTCGACCAGGCCGGCCCGAACGACCAGCGTGAGACGCTTCAGCAGGAGACGGCCTCCGGCTCGGAAGGTCGGCAGCCGCAGGGCCCTGGTCAACTCGAGCTGGGCATCACTCAGCAGCGGAAACGGTAGCTGCAGGCGCTCCATCGCTTCTCGCTGGTAATCGGAGTCTTGCGTCGCCACGCCCGCCACCGCCGCCCCCAGCGCGGCCAGGTCGGCGGCGTGGTCGCGGAAGCCGCAGGCCTCCGCCGTGCAGCCGAACGCTCCAGGGATGGCATCCCAATCGGGGGTGAGCGAGGGTTCCCCCGGGCGGCCTGTTCTCGGATAGGCGTACATGACCAGTCGGTCGAAGCCGGTCGGAGGCTGGTCGACTGGGAAGGTCGAGCCCTCCGTGGACGGCAGGGCCAGGCGTGGCATCTTCGCACCGGGCAGGTGCGCGGCCCCACCGTCGTCTTCGGGTATCGGCAGGTCGGGCGGCAGGATCGGCGTCACCATGGCGGCCCCGCCTCGATCCGCCGGCGCATCTGGTCCACGGATCCGCGGAACCAGCCGAGCTTCTCGACCCACCACGTGAGCCCCACCTCGCCGTAACGTCGGACGAACGCGCCCGCTTGGGCGCGATCCGCGGCCGACTGCCCCTCCATCACCACGTCGAACGGCTCCGATCGTTCGCGGTGGGACAGCGTGTAGTCGACGATCTCCCGGAGTTGCTGCGGCGACATCGTCTCGGTGTGCCCGACCTCTTGGTGCGTGGGGAAGACCCCGTCCCACCGGGCTGCGCGGCGGAACGGGGCGCGGTTCGGCCACCGACCACCGACCCAGATCGGAAGAGGGCGCTGCGCCGGCGTCGGCACGAACACGGTCTGGGCAACCGAGTAGTGTCGGCCGCGGTACGCGAACGGCTGGCCGCTCCACAGCCCCCGCAGGATCTCCAGGCCCTCGTCGAGCTTCTCCGCCCGGACGCGGTCCTGGGAATCCTCCCCGAACGCGGCGTACTCGTCTTCGGGGAGCGACCCGATGCTCGCCCCGAACACCAGCCGGCCTCCCGACAGGAGGTCCAGCGTGGCGGCTTCGCGCGCCACCTTCCACGGTCGGCGCCGGGGAAGGGCGCAGACCATGACGCCGAAGCGCACCCGCTCGGTCGTGGCGCCGACCGCACCGGCCACCACCCACGGATCGACCACGGCATCCCCGCGATCGTGGTACACCAGGTGATCCCATACGAAGAAGCCGTCCCAGCCGGCCGCCTCCGACCGGCGGGCGAGCTCCATCAGGAGCCGCGGATCGGCGTAATCCCTGACGTTGGGAACACCCACGGCGAACTTCACTCCTCGCACCTCTTTCAAGCGGAATACGTCCGGGTCCCGGTCGCCAGCGCGTCGGCCAGATCGGCCGCGAACGGGCCGGCCTCCTCCGGAAGCAGCGTGGCAGCGGTCACGCGGATCGCCGGGGGGGTGCGGAGCCTCGCCGCGTTGATCGGGAGCGCAACGCTCCTTCCCAACCGCCACCGCTCCCCGGCGGCGACTGCCCACCCGCGCTGAAGGAGCGCGCTCACGGCACCGGCCTCCTCCGGCACCGGGATCCACACGTTCAGCCCGGACCGGCCGCGGGCGGCGATCCCCCGTGAGGACAGCGCTTCGAGGAGGGCGGACCGTCGGGTGCCGTACGTGCTCGCGGCACGCTCCAGTAGTTCGCTGACCCCGGGATCCGACCACAACCTCACCACCAGCTGCTGCAGGATGGCGCTCACCCATCCCGTTCCAAGGAGCTGCCGCCCCTCGACCCGGGCGATGGTCTCGGCGTCCCCGCTGATCAGCGCCACTCGGAGGTCTGGGCCCAGGGCCTTGGACACCGATCGCACGATGGCGAAGCGAGGTCGAGACTGCTGGCAGGTGGTGAACGCAGGCGCGCCGGCGATCGCGCCCGCATGGTCGTCCTCGACGACAAGCACGTCGGGTCGGCTTCCGAGCAGGGCGCGCAGGTCCCGAGCACGGCGTTCGTCCAGGGCCGCGCCGGTGGGGTTCTGGGCCCGAGGTGTGAGGATGGCCGCCCGGGCCCCCCGCCGGAGCGCCCGCTCCAGCTCGTCCGGCACGGGCCCGGAGTCATCTCCCCCGAAGCCTTCGAGCTCGTACCCGGTGCCCCGCAGGAGATCGAAGACACGGGCATAGCCCGGGTCCTCCACCGCCACCGTGTCGCCGGGACGAAGATGCGCTGCGAGGACCCGCTCGATGCCGTCGAGCGCCCCACCGGCAAGCGCGACGCGGGGGGCGGGCAGGCCGTCGGCTTCGAACTGATTCCTGGCCAGCTCCACCAGGGACTCCAGCTTGGTGGGGGAGCCGTACAGGCGTGGCGTCGGATCGATGGTGGCCAGCGCGGTCGCAAGGGAGGGCAGGAGGTCGGGGTCGGGGTTCCCCGTGGCCAGATCGCGGGCCCCGGCCGGGACCCCGGTGATGGGCGAGCCGGGAAGCGTGAGCGGAGGCCGCTCGGTCACCCGAGTGCCACGGCGGCCGGCCGCGGCAACCACCCCCCGACGGCGGAGTTCTCGGTACGCCGATGCCACGGTCACCGGGCTGACCCCGAGCGAGGCGGCGAGGCTCCGGATGGTCGGCAACCGATCCCCAGGGGAAAACCGTCCCGTCCGGATGGCTTCTTCCGCGCTCCTGGCGATCTCGCTGGCCGTCCCTCCCTCGATGGCCGGTCTGGACCGGGGCCGGGAGCCTCGGGTATATTGATCAGGCACAGTTCACCATTTGCACTATAACAAACATGCGGACATTGACGAGCAGGGTCACGGTTCGCCGGCTCCCCGAACGGGCCGTCTACGACCGCGCCGTCATCGACGCGATCCTGGACGAGGCGCTCATCTGCCACGTGGGGTTCGTCCACGACGGGCATCCGTTCGTGATCCCCACCATCCACGGGCGCGATGGCGACCGGCTGTATCTGCACGGCTCGTCGGCCAGTCGCATGCTACGGGAGCTCGGTCGCGGGATTCCCGTCTGCATCACCGTGACGCTGTTGGATGGGATCGTCCTCGCCCGCTCGGCATTCCATCACTCGATGAACTACCGCTCCGTCGTTGTTCTCGGGACCGCGGACGAGGTTCGAGACCGCAACGAGCAACTCCGCGCCCTGGAGGTCATCTCGGAGCACGTGATCCCCGGCCGCTGGGCCGAGGTTCGCCACCCCAACGAACGCGAGCTACGCCAGACGCGGATCCTGCGCATCGGACTGGACGAGGCGTCCGCGAAGATCCGCTCGGGCGGGCCGAAGGACGACGAGGGGGACCTCGCATTGCCGGTCTGGGGCGGCGTGTTCCCGGTACAGCTCGTGGCCCGGGCGCCCCTCCCCGACGACCACGTCCCGACGCAGGTCGGCCTCCCCGAGTACCTGCGCCACCACCGCCTGCGGGCCGATGGCGACGCCTGAGGTGCCACGGGTCTCGGGGCCGGGGGCGGCTTCGGCCGTCGAGCGGCCACGACGGCCGATCTCGCGGATCGCCATCGTCGTGTTCGACGGCTTCGACGAGCTCGACGCCGTGGGGCCCTTCGAGGTGTTCACGAATGCCGCTCGGTCAGGGGCACCGGTGGAGGTGCGGCTCGCCCGGCTGGGCGGCCCCGGTGCGGTACGCGCCTCCCACGGTCTGCAGGTGCACGTCGACACTGGTCTGGATGAAAGTGTCGATCTTGTCCTGGTGCCGGGCGGCGGCTGGAACGCGCAGCCGGGGACGCCCGGCGCCCGCGCCGAGGTGGAGCGCGGGCTGCTCCCGTCGGCGATCGGCACGCTTCATGCGGTCGGGGCGACGGTCGCCTCGGTCTGCACCGGCGCCATGATCGTGGCCGCCTCGGGACTACTCGAGGGCCGTCCCGCCACGACCCACCATGAGGCGCTCGACGACCTCGCGGCAACCGGGGCCTCGGTCGTCGACGCCCGCGTCGTCGACGCCGGCGATGTGCTCAGTGCCGGCGGGGTGACCTCCGGGCTCGACCTGGCACTGTGGCTGGTGGAGCGGGAGTGGGGCGAAGACCTCGCCGCGGCAGTGGCCTCCGAGATCGAGCATGACCGGGTCGGCACGGTCTGGACGGGTCCGGCGTGACCCTGCCCTTGGTCGGGGCTACGACTACCATCGCAGCGTTGCTGCAGATGGGGGAGGGATGAGATGGAACGCGTGATCGCGGCGGCGGTGCAGGCCACGCCGGTCTTCATGGACCGGGAGGCGACGGTGGACCGAGCGTCCGAGCGGATCGCCGCCGCCGCACGGGAGAAGGCGAAGCTGATCGTATTTCCCGAGACGTTCGTCCCCGGCTACCCGGACTGGGTCTGGCGGGCGCCGGCGTGGGAGGGACCGTCGGCGGAGCTGTTCGCCCGGCTCCTGGAGAACGCCGTCGAGATCCCGGGGCCGGCCACAGAGGCGCTGGGGAAGGCGGCGAAGCGGGCGAAGGCGTGGGTCTCCATCGGCGTCAACGAACGCGAGCCGGGCGGCGGGACCCTCTACAACACCCAACTGATGCTCTCCCCGGACGGAGGCGTCGCCGGCAAGCACCGCAAGCTCATGCCGACCGGCGGGGAGCGCCTCGTCTGGGGGATGGGTGACGGCTCCACGCTCGAGGTCTACGACACACCCTACGGCCGCATTGGCGGGCTGATCTGCTGGGAGAACTACATGCCGCTCGCTCGAGCGGCCATGTACGCGAAGGGCATCGACGTCTGGCTGGCGCCGACCTGGGCGCAGGGCGACCGGTGGGTCGCCACGCTCCGGCACATCGCGCTGGAGGGCCGGCAGTTCGTGATCGGCGTCGGCTCGCTCCTCCGCGGCTCTGATCTCCCGGACGATCTTCCGGGGCGGAAGCTCTGGGGCGGCGAGGAGGACTGGCTGAATCGCGGCTACTCGACGATCGTGGCCCCCGACGGCGAGATCGTCGCGGGGCCGCTGATCGAGGAGGAAGGGATCCTCACCGCCGAGGTCGACGCCTCAGCGGTCCGCGCCTCGCGCCACGAGTTCGATGCGGTGGGCCACTACTCGCGGCCGGATGTGTTTCGCCTTCTCGTCGACGAGGCGGCCCGGCCGCAGGTCGGACCGCTGGACTCCGGCTGATGCCGCAGCGGAAGCCGCTCCCCCTCCCGCGGATCGGCAGCGCGGATACGCAGGAGGCGTTCGTGACCGCGCCTCGCGTCCATCCAAACCAAGTGTAGATTGACGTCTTGTCGGGCCGTCGCTCATCATCTCGCTACGCGACTCGTCCCGTGCGCTTGAAGCGAAAGTGGTTCGGCTGACTGCCCTGCCCCAATTCACTGCAGAAGAGCATCCCTCCCACACCGAGCCCGCCGGTTGAACTCTGAACACGTCGTCTGAAGCTGACGCGCCAGTCCGGCCGATCGAAGCGCGAGTTGCGGGCTACGTAAAGTAAGTGGGTGCCGACTGGATCACCGGAGACAGTTCGGCTGGGTCCGGGCCCTGTTCCGGCCGGAGGGGGATTCATTCGCCCTTTAGGCACCGGCCCGCACCGCCGGAATCACCTCCCTGGCCAGCCGCTCCGTTTGGGCGTCCTCGTCCCGACCACGTGGAATGAAGTTGAAGGCGGTGAACCCGAGGCGGACGAAATCGAGGAGTTGTGCGGCGACCTGGTCCGCCGGACCCGAGACGACCGACGGTGAGGGGTCAGGAGTGCGGCCGACGTGAACCTCCATGTTGTAGGCGCAGGTGATCTCGGTGGGATCCCGCCCTACGGCTTGGGCCGCGGCAACGATCCGCTCCCGCATTCCTGCAACCTTGTCGGGCTGCGCGAAGGCGATGGACGGGATCCATCCATCGGCAAGGCGACCGGTCACATCCAGCGCCCGAGGTCCGAAGGTCCCCAGCCAGATGGGGATCCGGTGCCCCGGCTTGGGTTCCAGATCGGCGTGGTCCGTCTGATACAGCCGACCTCCGAACGTGAAGCCCGGTTCGGCCCAGAGGCCACGGATGATCCGGACGGCCTCCGCCAATCCGTCGATCTTGTCCCTCGGCGAGGGTACGCCCAGGCCGAAGGCTCGAAACTCTTCGTCAGAGGAACCGGCTCCCATCCCGAGGATCAGCCGGCCCCCGGACAGGCGATCGAGGCTCTCGGCCATCTTGGCCACCATGGGCGGAGCTCGATAGGGAACTCCGAGAACACGAGAGGCGACCCGGATCCGTGACGTTGCCGCAGCGATCCACGCCAGCAGCGTCCACAGTTCGAAGGTGGGGCTGGTGACGGCGGGATGATCGTTCGCCGAGACGAAGTCGAACCCTAGGTCCTCCGCTCGTTTGGCCTGGGTCAGCGGGTCGGCATTGGGCGCGGCCGAGGTGGAAACGTTCAGCCCGAACATCAATTCGTTCATGGGCCCTCCTTCCGTGTCCATGAAGTTCGCGAGGTCCCGCTTCGCGGGAAATCGGCTAGACCCTTCGCTGCTCCGTCACGTCGCCCTCCTTCGAGACAGCCACTGTGGGACCTACCGGAAAAGCCCGCTGACCAGCAGCCACACACCGAGTGCGGCCAAGACCACCGCCAAGATGAGTCGGATGGTCCTCGCCACTCGAGCGCGGGCTCGACGCAGCCCAAGGCCTCCGAGCAGGACCACCGCAACATCGCCTGCGGCCGCCCCCGCGACGAGGGCTACCGCTGCGAGAACCGCCGCCACCGTCCCGCCTCGCCGGGTGGCTGTGGCGAGGAGGGGGGATGCCACCGCGCCGAGGAAGAGCCATCCTCCTGGATTCAGCACGATGGACAGGAAGCCGCGGACCTCGGGTGGAAGCGTGGGTCCTCCGTTCGTCGCCGGACCTAGCTGCTCCGTGGAGTGAAGGCCATCGATCGCGAGCCAAATGAGGAGGGCCCCGCCGGCCACCTTGAGGCCCCGAAGCACCAGGCCGGTGGGGGTCGCCACGGAGAGTCCCAGCGCCAGAGAGACCATGAGCAACCCAAAGGTGCCGTGGACTCCCACCAGGGCCCGAAGACCCCGGGGTACGCCGCCCCGAGTCGACTCGGCCAGCAGCACCGCCTGAACAGGGCCCGGGGCGCCGGCGAGGGCGACGCCGATCCCCAGGGCCGCCAACGCGGGAGAGACGGCGGCAACCAAGACCAGCCTCACCGGCCGACATCACGGCGCTGGCGGCCCGAGCTGGGAGGACCCGGCGCCCTGCCGCCTCCTGCGTCTGGAGAGGGTCCGATCATCGTCATGCCTGCCGGTCTCAACACGCGAGCCCCCCAGTCCTTCGTATCACAAATGTTGTCAAGCGAAGTGTATTCTACAGGTCGAATGCTTGCACCTGCAACTATCGACGGATACACTGCCCCTGTGTCAGCCGATCTCAGCGAGGCCGAACTCCGAGCCTGGCAGGCGCTCCTCCATGCTCATCACAAGGTGACCCGAATGCTGGACCTCGAGCTCCGGGCCGAGCACGACCTGTCGATTGCCAGCTACGACGTGCTTCTTCGCCTGGCCCGAGCTCCGGGCCGATCCCTCAAGATGAGCGAGCTCGCCGAACGCGTCATGATGTCCCCGAGCGGCCTCACTCGGGCGGTCGATCGGCTCGTTGACCAGGGGCTCGTGAGGAGGGACCGTTCAGGGGCAGACGCTCGGGTGATGCTCGCTCAGCTGACTGATCGGGGCCGTCAGACCCTCCGCCAGGCCGCGAGAACTCATATTCGAGGCATCCGAGAGCACTTCACCGGCCAGCTCAGCCAGCGGCAGCTCCGCGACGTCGCGTCGGCGCTGGAGGCCGTGACCGGACCCCACCACCCTCACTAAGGACAACCAGGCGCTCCCGGGCGCTACTGTGGGACGAGATGAAGTTCACAGTTCTTGGCGGGTGGGGAGTCTGGCCGCCGGCCTCCGGAGCCTGCAGCGGATACCTGCTCGAGCACGAAGTTTATCGGCTCCTCATCGATCCGGGGTATGCAACTCTCCCACGGCTGCTCCAACATGTGGCAGGGGCAAGTCGACCGTCCATCGTCCCGGCCGACAGGGCGAAGGGTTCGCATCCGCTTAGTCGATAATGGGATCTGCGTTCCCGGAGAACGCCCGGTGAATTGAGGGTAGGTCGCCGGCCATTATCGGCTGCGGAAGATTATCGGCGGTGAACCAGCCGATCTCGAAGACCTCATCGTCGGGGTTTCCCACCTTTGCGCCTAGGTCTACCCTGGGAGCACGTGGTCCGTGCGGGCGGGGGACATGGGACGGCGGTTCGCGCCACAGCCGAGGGCGTTCTCGTGGAGGTTCGGGTGCGGCCGCGCTCGCGGCCGCACTGGGAGATCGTCGCCGGCGGCCTCCTGCTAGGAGTGGCAGCGGCGCCAGTGGGTGGCTCGGCGACCGAGGAGGCGCGCCGAGCGCTCGCGAAGGTGCTCGGCGTAGCGCCGCGTCGTGTGTCTCTTCGTCGCGGCGCGCGCTCCCGCACGAAGCTGTTCGCCGTCTCCGGGGTCGACGCCGATGCGGCGACGGCAGCGCTCGAGCGGGCCGCGGTTGGTCACCCAGGAGCTGGGGATCCGGGACAAGGTGCCTGAGTCGGCCGGAGACCGCGTTCTTTGGTGAGCCACCTTTCGGTTCCTCTTCACTCTGAGCCGATGGAGTCCGACAATCCTGTAGATGCGTCGGGGGGTTGTCTCAGCCGGGCCGGTACGTACCCTCATTGTGGCCCTGGGGATCGGTCTTGTTGGCCTGATCCCGCTCCGTCATGCCCCGGCGGACATTGCTGGATCGGCCAGCTTGGCCGCATCTTCTTCCCGCGTGACCTTCGGAGAGTCTGTCGAGTTCGCCGGGGAGGTAGAGGCCGGATCGCAGTGCTCTTCCGGCCGAACCGTTCAGCTCCTGCGCAGAACCGCTGGGGCCGACTGGGAGGCCATCGACTCGGCCCCCTCTGGACTGGACGGGGATTTCGCCTTTGCCCTGTCGCCTCCGCGCACAGCCAGGTACGAGGCCTTGGTCCCCGCGACAGACGGGGACGTTGCCTGCGCCGAGATCGTCTCCCCGATCGTTTCGGTGGCGGTGCCAGCAGCCGTGACACTTACGCCCGCCGCCACTTCCGTCTCTGCCGGAGAATGCGCCACCCTGATCGTGACGGTCTCACCGGACAAGACGGGCCAGATGGTGTGGATCCAGCGCCGCCGCTCGTGGGGGTGGCAGCGGATACAGACCGTTCCGCTGGGAGAGGGCTCCGTGGCCGTTGCCCGGCCCTGCTTCCGGTGGGGGGACCTGGGAGCCCTGTGGCTCCGGGCACGCTGGCCCACCCAGGATGAGCTCAACGAGACGGGAAATGCCTCTCCCACGGCCCTGCGGATCGTCAAGGCGAGATGGATGCGCCGCATCGACCGTCTCACCGCGGACATCCGCATGAGCGTCTCGGTCCGCGAGGCCGGGGCGTATCTGTATCGGCGCCGAGACCGGGCGCTTCGAGTCCCAGCATCGAACGAGAAGCTTCTGGTGTCCATGGCTCTGCTGGACCGGCTGGGGCCAGACTTCCAGATCTCCACCCGCGCTATGGCCCGCGCTGTTCGGGACGGGGTGATCCCGGGAAACCTTTGGATCGTCGGAGGCGGCGACCCCAGCGTGAACCGAGTCCGACTGAGGCGCCTGGCTCGCAGCCTCTTGGGGATAGGCGTCCGCCGGATCCGAGGCTCGGTCCTTGGGAGCAAGACGTACTTCTCCCGGGACTGGTGGGCACCGGGGTGGAATTGGGATTTTCCCCGCTACGAGGTCGCGCTCCCCACCGCCCTGACCTTTCGAGGCAACGAAGTTCGGGGCAGGCACGTCTCCGATCCCGAGCGGCGCGCCGCGGTGACCCTCACCCGAGCCCTGAGGCGGCTGGGAGTGCGCGTCGATGGCAAGCCGGGCTCCGGACGATCGCCCTCCGGCCTGGTCGAGGTGGCCCGTGTGGTATCGCCACGGCTGGCCGACCTCCTCAGGGTGATGAACGTGTACTCATCGAACTTCTACGCCGAGGTCCTGGGCAAGCGCCTGGGTGTTGCCGGTCAGAGAGTCCCGGGCACCATCGCCAAGGGAGCGGCCACCACGGCGGGCTGGACAGTTGCGCATGGAGTTCCCGTGACCGCCTACGACGGCTCCGGCCTCTCTTACCGGAATCGAGTCACCGCGGGCGGACTCGCCCGGCTGCTCGGGCTGGCGGAGGAGCAGCCGTGGGGGCTGAATCTTCGGCAGTCCCTACCAGCGCCGGGTCAAGGAACCCTGAGGCACCGTTTGAAGGGCGTGCTCGTCCGAGCAAAGACCGGAACACTCACCAGAATCTCGGCCCTGTCGGGATGGGTTTGGGTCGAGCATCGGCAGGCGTGGGCAGAGTTCTCTATCCTGTCCTCGGGCATATCGATCTACTCGGCGAAGGCCATCGAAGACAAGGTGGTCCGAATCCTGTCCGAGCGCGGCCGTTAATCCCCTCATCGCCGTATTCGCCGTGGGACTCCTGGGGGTGACCCATCCACGCGGTGCTCCCTCGACCGGTGGCACCAGCCGGGCCAGGAGGGGAGCCTGAGCGGTCGGGCGCGGTTAGGCTCGAAGGAACGACGCGGGGACGGAGGGTGACGGCGGGGGAGGCTCAGGTGGCGCGGAAGCCACGACGCCGCTGGCTCCGCAGTCTGGCGGCCAGCGTTGCAGCGCTCCTGGTCGAGGTTCTGGCCGTCTATGGATGGGCGTGGTCGTCTGTGGACCGGTCCACGATCGCTCGGGCCATGTGGTGGGGGGAGGCGGACGTGGGAGACCAATACAGGTTCCCGGCCCGCCTGATCCCGGCCGGTGATGATGCCAGTCCGCTCCCCGCCGATGGCGAGCTCGATCGATTCCAGGGCTCTCGGCGCGGATGGTGGCGGCTCGGCGTTCGATGTGCGTCTGCGGGAAACCGGCACCCGCGCCTTCCTGGTCGTCCACCACCGGCTGGTCTACGAGCGCTACTTCGACGGCACTGACCGACAGACCTTGCAGACCTCGTTCTCCCTGGCGAAGTCCTTCGTGTCCACACTTGTGGGGATGCCATCGACGAGGGGCTCATCAGGAGCGTCGAGGACCCGGTGAGCCACTACCTCCCCGAGCTGGCGGCGCGGGATCCCCGGTTCGAACGCATCACCCTGCGCGACCTGCTCACGATGTCTTCGGGCATCCGGTAACTGGGAGACGGACCTCCCGTGGCCCTGGGCCGACGACACCTTCACCTACTACGGGGTGGACCTGCGGGAGATCGCGCTGAACCGCACCCGGATCGAGGGACCATCGGGCCAGGAGTGGCACTACAACAACTTCCACCCGCTGCTGCTCGGCTTGGTGCTCGAGCGGGGTACCGGGATGTCGGTCTCCCAGTTCATGGCCACCAGGCTGTGGCAGCCCCTGGGAGCCGAACGAGACGCCACCTGGAGCCTCGACTCCAAGCGCTCCGGGTTCGAGAAGATGGAGAGCGGCATCAACGCCACGGCGGTCGACTATGCTCGCTTCGGTCAGCTGTTCCTCCACCGCGGCGGATGGAAACGGCAGGCGCATCGTCTCCGAGGACGGGGTGCGCGCCGCCACGCCGCCGACACGACTACCGACCCAGCCGCGTTCTACCAGTACTTCTGGTGGGTCGATGTCGAGCGGCCCGGGCGCTTCTACGCGCTGGGGAACCTCGGCCAATACATCTACGTGGCCCCGGATGCGGACGCGGTCATCGTCCGGACGGGTCGCGACTGGGGAGCCGACAACCACACGTGGCTGAGCACCTTTCGGGACCTCGCCGACCAACTGGCGCATCAATCGTGACGCCACCCAGCCCCTTATGGTGCGGTTGCCAGGTTGGAGGCCTAGCGCGAGCGGCGAGGAGCTCCCCCCCCGTTCTTCGAGGCGGTTGCCGAGGGAGACACGGTTGGTCGGTGGTTTGAAAACACCAGCGCCCACGAAGGAACAGCGCAGGTCAAAGTTCTCGGTGGGCGGATTCGTCAGCCCGCCGCGTTCTCCTTGAGGACCTCGAGATACTCGTCAAGCCGGTCCCAGGTCTCGGCCGCTCCGGACTCCATCCCCGACTGGAGCATCCCGTCGCGGTCCTCGACCGTGTCGAACACGGAGGTGGCCGTGATCGTGGTCTTCCCGTCGTGCTCCTCGAGCGTCAGGGTGTCGACCGAGATGTGGCCGGGCATGCCTTCGTACTCGAACGTCCACACGATGCGCTCCGGCCGCACGATCTCGCGGAACTCTCCGCGGAATCCGTGCTCCTCGCCGTCGGGGCCCCGGTGCACGATCCGCCACGCGCCGCCCGGACGGAAATCCAGCTCGCAGCTCGCGATCTCGTACTTCCGCGGGCCCCACCAGTTCGACATGTGCTCGCACGAGGTGTGTGCCTCGAACACGAGGTCGCGCGGTGCGTCGAAGACGCGGGTCATGACGATCTCCCGGTCCGACGGCGTGGTCACCTTCAGTTGGTTGCTACCGCTTCCGCCCATCGCCCTTCTCCTTTCCTCGTACCTGGAGCTCGTCCAGGTACTCGTCCAACCGGTCGTAGCTCTCCTCCCAGAAGCGCCGGTACGCTTGAGTCCACTCGGCGACCTCCCTGAGCGGCCCCGCCTCGAGCCGGGCGGGCCGCCACTGCCGTTCCCGGCCCCGCCCGATCAGCCCCGCCCGCTCGAGCACCTTCAGGTGCTTCGAGACCGCCGGCAGGGTCATCTCGAACGGCTCTGCCAGCTCGGTGACGGAGGCCTCTCCCGCCGCCAGCCGAGCGAGAATCGCCCGCCGTGTGGGATCCGCGAGGGCCGCGAACGTGCGGTCCAGCCGATCGGTCGCTGTTGCCATTCAACCCTCCAGCTAAATAACCGACTGGTAAAATACTGCTTGCTCGGGTCCCTGTCAAATAGGCGAGTAGGCTCTGGGCGGATGCTCGAGCAGCGATGTGACCTCCTGCGGTCGCTTCACCGTCCTGGGAAACCGCTTGTCCTGGCGAACGCGTGGGACGTGGCCTCCGCGAAGGCGGTCGTTTCGGCAGGATTCCCCGTGGTTGGCACCACGAGCGGCGGAGTAGCCGCAACCATGGGGTACGAGGACCACGAAGGGGCTCCGGCCGACGAGATGCTGGCAGCAGCGGCGCGGATAGCCAGGTCAGTCGATGTTCCTGTCACCGTCGACGCCGAGGCTGGCTACGGGATGGCTCCTGGTGACCTCGTCGATGCGCTGTTGAGCGCCGGGGCTGCCGGCTGCAATCTGGAGGACACGGACCACACCTCGGGGCGACTCGTCGACATGGGCCGTCAGGGAGATTGGCTCGCCGCGGTTCGCGGTGCGGCAGCCGCCCGGAACTACGGGCTGGTCATCAATGCCCGGATCGACGTCTTCCTTGCCGACGGCGGGGTCCAGCCCCAACGTGATCTCTTGGACGAGGCGGTCAACCGCGCGCGCTCCTATGTGGCTGCTGGAGCCGACTGCGTCTTCCCGATCTTCTTGTCCGGCTCCGAGACCATCGCTCTCTTCGTCGAAGCGGTGCAGGCTCCGGTCAACATCCTCGCGCTGGCGGAGGCGCCGTCGATCGCTCGACTCGCCGAGCTGCGCGTCGCACGAATCAGCTACGGCTCGCTGATCCACCGCCGCGCGATGGAAGAGCTCGCCACGTTCCTCGCGCACATGGCGCGATAGCGGGGAATCACCCGAACCACCGGTATGTTGTTCCAGGACAGCATGGACCCGAAGCGCGTGATCCGCAGCTACCTCGTGATCAGCGGACTGTTCACGCTGTCGGCTTCGCTGATCTGGGGCATCAACACACTCTTCCTCCTCGATGCCGGCCTGACGATCTTCGAGGTGTTCGTGGCCAACGCAGCGTTCACCGCCGCCATGGCCCTGTTCGAGGTTCCCACGGGTGTGGTAGCCGATACTCGCGGGCGCCGTGTCTCGTTCCTGCTCTCCGAAGCCACTCTGGCCGTGGGGACCCTGGCTTATGTAGGCGTGGCCGCCATCCATGGGGGCCTTCTTCTGTTCTGCCTGGCCGGGGTGATCCTGGGGCTCGGGTACACCTTCTACTCGGGCGCCGTCGAGGCCTGGGCGGTGGACGCGCTCAAGGCCACGGGCTACCAGCACGAGCTGGACGGCGTCTTCGCCCGGGCGTCCATCGTGTCCAGCGTCGCCATGATCGTGGGAACGGTAGGTGGCGGCCTTCTCGGCCAGCTCCACCTCTCTCTCCCATACCTTGCCCGAACCGCGCTGGTCCTCATAGCCCTCGTCGTGGGCTTTCGGACCATGCACGACATCGGATTCACGCCCAGGACTCTGCGCCTACAGGGCATCGTGGGAGAAATGCGGAAGGTGGCCCGGGCGGGCATCACCTACGGATGGCGAGCGCCCGCGGTCCGCTTGCTCGTCATGGAGTCGTTCGTGACCTGGGGGTTCTTCTCGTGGGCCTGGTACGCCTGGCAGCCGTACTTCCTGGATCTTTACGGGGAGGATGCCATCTGGCTGTCCGGTCTCATCGCCGCGCTGTTCGCGCTGGCGGGCATCGCCGGCAACGCGCTGGTCGGACGGTTGGCGACGCCGGGCCGGCGACGAACCACCATCCTCCTCGGTGCCTCAGCCGCGACGACGGCGACCATGGTGGCCACCGGAGCGATCCGCTCCTTCTGGATGACCGTCCCGATATTCCTCCTGGGAGCGGTCGCTGGTGGGGTCCTCCAGCCTGTCCGCCAGACCTACCTTCACGGCTCGATCCCCACCTCGGAGCGAGCCACCCTGGTGTCGTTCGACTCATTGGTGGGCAGCCTCGGCAGCGTTGGAGGGCAGACAGGCCTCGGATACCTGTCGCAGGAGCGATCGGTACCTGTCGGCTTCGTGGTCGGCGGTCTGGCCACGATCCTGGCGCTCCCGATCTTCGGCCGGCTTCGAGCCCTGGACGAGCCTGCGGACCGGATCACGGCCGAGGCTCCCGAACGCGAGGCCTCGCCTGTAGCTTCGGTGCTGGGGGAGGACGGGGCACGGTTGGGGAGTTGATCTTCCGTGTCGCATGAGATGCCGCCGTCGCGACAGGATCTCCTACGGATCTACGATGAGACGAGGACCATCGCGGTGGTGGGCGCATCGGCGACCGGGGACAAGCCAGGGAACGAGATTCCCCGCTACCTCCAGGCTCAGGGCTACCGGATCATCCCGGTCAATCCCCGGGGCGGCGAGATCTTCGGAGAGCGCGTCTATCACTCCCTGAGCGAGGTGAGCGTACCTGTCGACGCAGTCGACGTCTTCCGCCCGCCCGGAGAAGCCGAAGCCGTCGCCCGCGAAGCGATCGCGAGCGGCGCGAAGGTGCTGTGGTTCCAGCCTGGGACGCACACGGATGACGCCGTGCGCCTCGCACGCGAGGCCGGGCTGACCGTGGTCTCTGGTCGCTGCATGGGCGTCACCCACGGTCAGCTTGGCCTCGGTCCCGGACCGTAGGCGAAAACTCTTCGTTCCGTCGTCACTCTATCGAGCGCAACACGGCATTCACGAGGTGGGCGACCCCGGAGTCGATCAGGCTGGCGAGTGTCCGCCGGCGCCGCGAGACGCTGCCGATCCCCGCACCCTGCACCAGCCGGCGGAGATCCTCGACGTACCCGGAGGTGGAGAAGGAGACGCCGTTGCTGTCTGAGCCGTAGCCGTGCTGGGACATCCAATACTCCATGACGATCTGGGCCTGGCTCTCCTTGCTGAAGTGTGTGAGGATCCTGGCTCGCTTGACGCCTTCGGGACCACCGAAGTCGTACGGGTCGTGCCCCAGCAGTTTCCCCGTCTGCTCCACCAGCCCCCTCAAGACCTGGGCCTGCCCGGTCTGGTGTTCCCACACGTGGCCGAGCTCGTGGATGAGAGTCGGTTCATCGGGAAAGTCCTCGGCGCGGCGAGGCCGTTTGAAGCGGATCACGGTGTTGCAGGTCCACCCCGTTCCCGCCGGGCCGAAGACAGCCCAGCTCCCTCGCACGCGCAGCTTGGCGAAGTCGATGGAGGGTCCGTAGAAGGCCCTGGCGGCGGCAAGCCATTCATCGATGGGGCACACCGTGATCTGGAACTGACGTGAGGACACCCCGCGCCGGGCCGTTACTGTGTAGGAGCCCCCCGCGTCGAAGACGGTGACGAACCGCCGTCCAGCGCCGGCGGCAGGATCCCCGCCACCGGACCACTCGATCTCGCTCTCGGAGCTGTCCGGGTCAGGGGAGACCTCGAAGGCGAACCGATCGCCGGGAAACCCGGCCTCGCGCTTCGCCTTGCCTTCCATATCCACAGTCTCTCCTCGGGCGGTTTCGGCGATGGCAGAACACTACAGGCCCAGGACGGCGCCTTCGGACCGAGGATCGGTAGCGCCCGCATAGCCGTTGTCTTCCGCCAGGATGGCGTGCGCGTGACCCATCACAGGATCGAGTTGCTCCGTGAACGAAACCCTGTGCCCCCGCGCTCGCAGGTCGGCCAGCCACGCGGGATCGAACCGCGACTCGGCCAGGACCGCCCAGTCCCCGGGTGAGACCGCCCATCGGGGCGCGTCGATGGCCCGCTGTACGTCTTCGCCGTCGTCGATGATCCTTGTGAGGAGCTGGAGGTGCGTCTGGGCCTGCCCGTCGCCGCCCATCGTCCCGAAGGCCAGCCATGGGCGGCCTGCTCGCAGAGCCATGGCCGGGATCAGGGTGTGCAACGTTCGCTTGCGAGGTGCAATCACGTTCACGTGGTCGGAGTCCAACGAGAAATAGGCCCCTCGGTTCTGGAGATTGATGCCCCAATCGGGGACGGTCACTCCGGACCCGAATCCCATGTAGTTCGACTGGATCATGCTCACGCACATCCCGTCGGCGTCGGCCGCACACATGTACGCGGTACCTCCGACGGCCGCCCGTCCGGGCATGGGTTCCGCGGCCCGGTGAAGGTCGATGCCTCGGAGGCGCCCGGAGATCCAGTCGTCGGCCATGAGGTCCTCGACAGGACGCCTCATCTCCGCGGGGTCCGTCACGTAGGCGTCACGGTCGGCCAGGGCCACCTTCATCGCCTCGATCAGGATGTGGTGCCGGTCGGGCCCGTCCGGGGGGAGATCTCCGTTCCCCTCCACGATGCGCAGGGCTTCGAGAACGGCGATGCCCTGCGCGTTGGGGGGGAGCTCCAGGATCTCGACGTCTCTGTAGCCGGTCGAGATCGGCGCCACCCACTCGCCCCGATGCTCGGCCAGGTCCTCCTCAGACAGGAGGCCGCCCAGCGATCTCACGTGGTCGGCGATGGCCAGGCCGATCTGGCCACGGTAAAACGCATCGGGGCCATCGGTGCTCAACATGTCGATCGTCCGGGCCAGGCCTGGCTGGTGGAGCAGCTGGCCCACCCTCGCCTGGCCGTACAGGGCCATCCATTCAGGTGAGTCGGCGAAGCGTTCCCTCGCCCGGGTAAGACTCTCCTCGGCCTTCGCGGTGAGAGGGAACCCCTCGTGGGCATAGCGGCGGGCCTGCCGGACCAGGTCCCCGAACCACATGGTGCCGAACCGTTCGAGGAGCGCGAACCAGGCCTCGACGGCGCCGGGAACGGTGACCGAGTGCGGTCCATCGGCAGGCATGTGATCGCTCCCCACAGCCCTGCGAACGATCTCGAGGCTGGCCGCCGCCGGTGCGCGTCCGGAGCCGTTGTAGGCGAAGACCGCGCCCTCCTTGCACAGAATGGCGAACAGGTCTCCGCCGAACCCGCACAGGTAGGGAGTCACCACGCCGAGGGTCAAGTTCGCGGCGATCGCCGCGTCGAGCGCATTCCCTCCCGAAGCCAGCACGGCCAGGCCGGCCGAGGAGGCCAGGTAGTGCGGCGACGCCACGCATGCCGTGGGGAACCGCTTGGCCTCCATGCGTGGGGTCATTCTCTGTCGTTCCCGGATGGGTCGAAGGCCTCCTCGTGAGCGATGGCCGTGGCGGGCGGCGGGGGACCGGGCGGAGGGGGCGCGACTCCTGGCGCACCGCGAGGAGGCGCTTCTGGTCCCCCCGGGGAAGGCTGATCCTCGGGAGGTAACAGTCTGTCGCGGTCGTTCTGGTCCGCCAGTCGGCTACTCCGGGGTGGGCGGCGCCGGCGGAACGATCGGTCGATCGGATTCCGGAGGTGGGGGCGGTGGCGGCGCCTGACCACCCTCACCCTGGAACAGTCGCTCGCCGGCAGGCGCCTGAGGCGGGGGACCACCCATCGGGACTGAAGGTGTTCCTCCAGGCGCGCCGTTCTCCAGTGAGAACGGCGGGTACTCGTCCGTCATGAAGGCCACGTAGGTGACGACTCGGAGTGACCAGCGGGACACACCGACAACGTACGATCGCATCCCTTCGGGCCACTTCCCCGTGAACAGGACCGCGAAGAAACTCACCAGGATCACGAAGAAGGCACCGATCCGCAGGAAGAGCAGCACGACGTAGTGGGGTATGGCCAGAAGCCACTTGACGAGTGGGCCCCACCGAGTGAGGTCTCGAGGGTAATCGACGGTCAGCCACGCCGGGTCTATCCCATCGTCCTGCCCGGTCGAACCGAAGCTGAACGGGGGATAAGCCTCGCGCATCCACACAGCGTAGGTCCCGACTCGCCACCCGTAGCGCCTCGTCATCACCACCAGGTCGAACATCTGCTGGGGGATCTGCTTTGTGAACAAGACAGTGAAGAACGAGATCAACAGCAGAACCTGGCGCAGGATTCGAAGCGCGTACAGGACGAGGTAATGAGGGATGGCCAGGAACCAGTTGACCAGCGGACGCCAATTCCTCACGTCCAGAGGTGCTTCGATTCCCAGTCTCGCCGGATACGAGCCGTTCGCCATCCCTACTCACCTCCGGGTGGCAATCCTTCCACAGCAGGGCGGGCGATTCCAGGAGCTGGGGCGGTGGCGCCAAACCGAGGCACCCGGGACCTCACGTCGGCGCATGTGGGAAGCTAGACGACCGTGAGCGACGATCGTACCGAAGTCGATCAGGCCGAGGGCCTTCGAGGCCTCGATCGGCTGCTCGAGCTCCAGGAGCTGGACCTGTCGATCGGCCGGCTCGAGGCCCGCCGGGCGGAGCTGGAAGGTGAGGAGGACCTTCGGGCCGCTCGGGCCCGCGTGGTGGAGGCCGAGGCCCGGGTGGGAGAGCTTCGGCTGGCCCTGGATTCCGTGGCCAACGAACAGCGCCGGCTGGAGAACGACATCGACTCCATCCAACGCAAGATCGACGCAGAGCAGGCACGCCTCTACGACGGTAGCGTGGCCAATGCCAAGGAGCTCCAGTCGATCGGAGCAGAGGTGGAGAGCCTGCGAGGGCGAAAGTCCCGGCTGGAGGACGAGCTCATCGACCAGATGGAGCGGCGCGAGGACATGGAGGCCCGCCTGAAGCCAATGGAGGCCGAGGCCGCCGAAGCCAGGGAACGGCTGGGCGAGATCGAGGAGGGCTCGGCCCGTGAGTTCGTCGAAGTCGAAAAGGCCTTGGGCGAACGGAAGGCGGAACGGCATGCCATGCTTCCGGCGTTTGGCCAGGATGTCCTCGATCTCTACGAGGACCTTCGCCAGCAGAAGAAGGGGATCGGGGTGGCGGCGCTTGTCGACGGCGTTTGCCAGGCGTGCCATCAGAAGCTCTCGCCGATGTACCTGGACCGACTGAAGCGGGAGCAGGGTATCCGGAGGTGCGAGTACTGCCGAAGGATCCTGATCTTCACCTGATCATCTACTGCGACGGGGCCGCGCGGGGGAATCCCGGTCCGGCTGGCATCGGGGCCGTGGTCACCGATGAACAGGGCCGCGAGCTGGCCCACGTGGCACAGGGCATCGGGGTGGCCACCAACAACGTGGCGGAGTATCGGGCCGCACTGGAGGGCTTGAGGGCTGCGGCGAAGCTCGGAGCGTCGCACGTGCTCGTGCGGTCCGACAGCAGGCTCCTGGTCGAACAGCTTTCAGGAAGGTTCCGGGTAAAGAACCCGACGCTCATCCGCCTGCACGGCGAGGTTCGAGCGCTGCTGTCGCAGTTCTCCGACGTCGGCTTCGAGCACGTGCCCCGCGAGCTCAACCGTGATGCCGATCGCCTGGCTAACCAGGGCGTCGACGAGTGGCTTGCCGGGCCGGGGAAGGGCTACGTCCCGGCCGAGCCCGCCCCCGATCTGTTCGACTGATGTGTCGGGTCGGCCCCCTATACTTGGTGATGGAGGAGTCGGCCGGGCGGCCGCGGCGATTCGTTCGCTGAGGAAAGTCCGGACTCCACAGGGCAGGGTGCTGGGTAACGCCCAGGCGGGGTGACCCGCGGAAAGTGCCACAGAGACAGACCGCCCACCGGTCGAGACCGGGCTCGGTACCGACGGTCTCGAACAGGGGCAAGGGTGAAACGGTGAGGTAAGAGCTCACCAGCGGCCGGGTGACCGGCCGGCTGGGCAAACCCCACCCGGAGCAAGGCCGAGCAGGGAGCGGGTGGCCCACCCGATGCTCCCGGGTAGGCTGCACGAGGGTCGC
>DASXTW010000018.1:0-27614 GCA_036505215.1 Actinomycetota bacterium
CGTGGTGTCCCAGGGCTCGTTCCGGATGCAGGAACTCGCGCGGCACAACCTCGAGCTCCAGCAGGATTACGGTCGACTCAAGTTACAGGTGGCGGAACTGTCCTCGCCGGGGCGCATCGCCTCCGAAGCCCGGCGCCTCGGATTCCATCTTCCCCAGCCCGACGACGTGCGCAGCCTGCCCGTGAAAGGAAGCGTGCCGGTGAACGCCGGGGGGACGGTGGGCCGTCCGGCTCTGTCGCTGAAGAGCCTCCTGGAGCAGCGGCCGTGAGCGCAGGGACGGCCATCGCTCCTAGGCGGCGATCAGCCCGGGGACGCCCCCCCCGCACACCCGCCGGCCGGCTGGTGGCGTTGCTCCTTCTCCTCGTGGTCGGTTTCTCGGGGATCCTGGTCCGGCTCGTGCAACTGCAGATCCGCGACGCGCCTTCATACCGCGCACTGGCCCGAGACCAGCGGGTCCGGACGATCACGCTCCCCGCGGCCAGGGGCTCTCTGCTCGACCGGAACCGTGAGGAGCTCGCACTGTCCCTTCCGGCCAAGGCCGTGTATGCGGATCCGCGGCTGGTGAGCCGCCCCGCCGCAACGGCTCGGATCGTGGCGGATACGCTCGAGCTCGACTTCGCCGACGTCTACGCTGCCCTGCATCGGCCCGGACCCTTCGTCTACCTCGCCCGCGGAGTGGAGCTGCACGCCGCCGCGGCGCTCGAAGCCAAGCACCTTCCGGGGATCGGCTTCCTCTCCGAGAGCCACCGGTACTACCCAGCCAAGGAGCTGGCGCCCCAGGTGCTCGGTTTCGTGGGCGTTGACGGGACCGGCCTGGCGGGGCTGGAGCTCGAGTACCAGAAGTTGCTGGCGGGCCGTCCCGGTCGCGAAGTGGTGGAAGCAGACCCCCGGGGCCTCCTGATCCCCCAGGGGGCGAACGTCGACGTCCCACCCGTCCCCGGGGAAGACCTGGTCCTGTCCATCGACCGCGAGATCCAGTACCGGGCCCAGGCGGCTCTGGCCCAGGCGGTCAGGCGAAACCATGCCAAGGGCGGAACCGTCATCGTCATGGATCCCGCGAGCGGGGGGGTTCTGGGCATGGCGGACTACCCATGGTTCGATCCGAACCGGTTCGCGGAGGGAGACCCCCAGGCCCTTCGCAACCGGGCGGTGACCGATGCCTACGAGCCCGGATCCGTGAACAAGGTGATCACTGCGGCTGCAGCCATACAGGAGAACGTCATCAAGCTCAAGCAGAGGTTGAAGGTTTCATCGAGCTATCGTCTCTATAGCAAGACATTCCACGACGTGCACGCGCACCCGAAGGAACCCATGACCCTCGCCGACATCATCGCCTACTCCAGCAACGTCGGGACCATCGAGGTGGCCTCGATGCTCGGGAGAGCCCGCTTCTACTCTTACCTGCAGCGGTTCGGGCTGACGCATCGCACGGGGGTCGGGTTTCCTGGGGAGTCGGCCGGACTCCTTCCGTCTCCCGAGCAGTGGTCCGGGACCAGCATGGGCACCATTCCTCTCGGCCAGGGGATCGCCGTCACCCCGCTCCAGATGGCCTCGGTCTACGCCACGATCGCCAACGGTGGCCTATGGGTTCAACCCCGGTTGGTCAGTGGGATCGTTGGAGCGGATGGGAAAGTCCGGCGGGCCGCCCCCTCCAGGACCCGGCGAGTCATTTCGCCTGAGACGGCCCAGACGGTGACACGCATGCTCGCCTACGCCGTGCGAGTGGGAACGGGGAAGGAGGCTCAGATCCCCGGGTTCTGGGTAGCGGGCAAGACCGGCACGGCCCGCAAGGTCAACGAGGATGGTACGGGGTACAGCCACAAGTACGTGGCCTCGTTCATCGGGTTTGCTCCCGCGGCCAACCCCGCCGTCGTCGTCGCCGCGGTCCTGGATGAGCCGTCCACAGTGTACGGAGGCATCGCGGCGGCGCCGCTCTTCCGCGACGTCGCCCACTTCGCGATGGCCCGGCTGCGGGTCCCTCCCGCTCCCCGGCTTCCCGCGCCTCCACACGCCGTGCCCGCGCGGTAGGGATCCACGCCCATGCTAGAATCCATGCAGCTCCGGGCCCCCGACGACTCGTCTGGGGCCTTCGTTGTACCTGCCGGGGGCATGTCCCGATTGGCGACTGAATCCTCCATGCCCGTGGATGGCAAGCCGCTCGCCCAGCTCCTCGCTGCGACCCCAGAGGCCGAGGTGAAGGGCGACCGGAGCCTTCCTATCACCGCCGTGACGTACCGCTCCTCCGACGTCCGCCCCGGTGGCCTGTTCTTTTGCGTTGCGGGGAGTCACGTGGATGGCCATGTGTTCGCGGGGGAGGCGGCGGCCGCCGGGGCCGCTGGCATCGTCGTGCAACGGTGGCTCGAGGTGCCCTGCGCGCAAGTGTTGGTCCCGTCCGTACGCCGGGCCATGGGGCCCATCTCCGCCGCCTTCTTCGGCCATCCCTCTACCCGAATGTCGGTGATAGGGGTTACCGGGACCAACGGAAAGACCACCACGACCTATCTGCTGGAGTCGATCTTCCGCATGGCGGGCCTCCGTCCAGGTGTGATCGGTACGACCGGGGTCCGGCTCGACGGTCGACACGTTCCTTTCGAACGAACGACGCCGGAGGCCCCGGACCTCCAACGCCTCCTGGCTCACATGACCGGCGAAGGCATCGCTGCCTGTGCCATGGAGGTTTCCTCGCACGGGCTCGACCAATTCAGAGTGGACGGCACCCGTTACGCATGCGCGGTCTTCACCAACCTCTCCCAGGATCACCTGGACTATCACGGGACCCTCGAGGCGTACTTCCGGGCAAAGGTCCGTCTGTTCACGCCGGAACTCTCGGACCGGGCGGTGGTGAACGGCGACACGCCCGAAGGCGGACTTCTCGCGAGGCAGGCCCGAGTTCCCACCGTGACCTTCGGCCTGAACCCTGGATCGGAGGTCAGGGCGACGAACGTTCAGGTCTCTGCCTCAGGCGTAGCTTTCGACGTGGCTGGGTTGAGGGTCCGGTCCCGATTGCGTGGAACCTTCAATGTCTACAACTGCCTTGGGGCCGTAGCGGCTGCACGTGAGGTCGGCCTGGACGGGGGGGCGATCGCCGAAGGCATCGCCGCCCTGGCAGGAGTCCCCGGTCGCCTGGAGCCGGTGGAGTGCGGGCAGCCCTTTCCCGTCTTGGTCGACTACGCGCACACCACGGATAGCCTGGAGAACGTCCTGCGGGCGGCCCGCGAGCTCGGGGTGGGCAGGCTCATCGCCGTGTTCGGATGCGGCGGCGACCGGGACCGAGGCAAGCGCCCCCTGATGGGCGAAGCGGCCACCCGCCTGGCGGATCTCACCATCGTGACCAGTGACAACCCGAGGTCGGAGGAGCCGGAAGCGATCATCGCCGAGATCGAGACAGGGGCCCGTCGCGGAGGTGGCGCCTATCTCCTGGAGCCGGACCGGCGAACCGCCATTCGAATGGCCCTGGCCGAGGCCCGACCCACCGATGTCGTGGTGATCGCGGGAAAGGGACACGAGACTGGTCAGGAGTTCAAGGACCGCACCGTGCCCTTCGCCGATCGCGTCGTGGCGTCCGAAGAGCTCCAGGCCCTCACTCGGGAGGCGGGGGAATGAAACCGAAGGCGCTCGGGGAGATCGCCTCCGCCGTGGGTGGAACGCTCAGGGGCGCAGAGGGGTCTGACGTGGTGGTGGCGTCGCTCGTGGTGGACAGCCGGGCCGTTTCTCCGGGGGCGCTGTTCGTGGCCCTGCCCGGGGAGCGAGCCGATGGCCACCGTTTCGTGGACGCTGCCCTTGCGAGCGGAGCGGCGGCCGCCTTGGTCCGGCGAGGATGGGTCGGGCCCGGGCCGACCGTCGAGGTCGACGACCCCGCGGCCGCACTCCTGGAGCTCGCCCGAAGAGAGCGGGAAGGCCTCCAGGCCACAGTGGTCGGCATCACGGGCTCGACGGGGAAAACGTGCACGAAGGACCTGACGGCGGCCGTTCTGTCCGAGCGGTTCGCGGTGGCGGCCAGCCCGGCATCGTTCAACAACGAGGTGGGGCTCCCCCTGACGATCCTCTCGGCCACCGAGGAGACCGAGGTGCTGGTGTGCGAGATGGGGAGCCGTGGTCCCGGACACATCCGCCTCCTGTGCGACGTGGCGAGGCCACAGATCGGGGTGGTGACGAACGTCGGCGTCGCACACATGGAGCTGTTCGGCTCGCGGGCCGTACTCCGGGACGCCAAGGCCGAGTTGCCCGAGGCCCTTCCCAAGGACGGCGCCGCCGTCCTCAACGCCGACGACGACGTGGTCCGCTCCTACGCCGGAAGGACCCCGGCCGACACCGTCGTCTTCTTCGGGACGAGCCCGGACGCGGAGGTCAGGGCCGCGGGCGTCTCGCTGAGCCACGAGAGCGGGACGGCGGAATTCGAGCTGATCAGCCCGGGTGGCTCCGCCCAGGTTCGGTTGCCGGTACCGGGAGAGCACATGGTGGCGGACGCACTGGCCGCAGCGGCGGTGGGCTGGAGCCTCGGGATCACCCCGAAAGAAGCGGCGCATGGGTTGGCACACGCCTCGGTGAGCCGGGGCCGCATGCAAGTCGTCCTCGTCGACGGTATCCGCCTGGTCGATGACTCCTACAACGCCAACCCCACGTCGATGGCAGCCGCACTGAAAGCCGCTCGATGGATGGCGGGGAAGTCGCGCTGCGTCGCGGTCCTCGGATACATGGCAGAGCTCGGCTCGATCGCCGACGAGGAGCACGAGCGGATCGGAGAGCTTGCGGCCCGGCTGGGGATCGAGGAGCTGGTCGTCGTGGGCTCGGAGGCCCGCCTGATCGCCATGGGCGGGGAGCGCGAAGGGATCGAGCCCGAGCGGATCCACCTGTGTGACGACGTCTCTCAGGCGATCGATCTGCTTCCCGGCCTGGTCCGCCCAGGAGATCTCGTGCTGGTCAAAGCGTCCCGGGTGGCTCGCCTGGAGCGCGTGGTCGAGGCCCTTCGAGCCGGGGCCGGCTCCACAGCGAAGGACTCGCTTGCCGGCCCGCCGAAAGGCGGGACCGCGTGACTCCGATCCTGTTCGCTGCCGCTGTCGGGCTGTTCGTGACCCTGCTGGGGACGCCCGTAGCGATCCGCCTGTTCCGCCTGTGGGGCTGGGGGCAGCGGATCCGCGAAGACGGGCCTCAGGGGCACATGGAGAAGATGGGGACGCCCACCATGGGCGGCATCGTGATCATCGGAGGGATGGTCGTCGCCTACCTCCTGGCCCGCCTGCGAACGCCCTTCACGAACCGGGGGATGGCAGTGCTCGGCGTGGCCGTGGGGCTGGGCATCGTGGGCGGACTGGACGACCTGATCAAGATCCGCCGCCAGCGATCCCTCGGCCTGAACGTCACCACGAAGATCGTGGGACAGGCCGCGGTCGCGGTCGGCTTCGGCCTCATCGCGGTGCACTTCTCCCACGTGAACACCGAGCTCTCGTTCATCCGCGATACGGGCTTGAAGCTCGGGATCGCCTTCTACATCTGGGTCTTCATCATGGTGGCGGCCTCGTCGAACGGGGTGAATCTCACCGACGGCCTGGATGGACTGGCTTCCGGCTCGACGGCTCTGGTGCTGGCCGCATACGTGATCATCTCGTTCTGGGAAGCGCGTCACTCCTGCTCGATCTCCCTGCCCCCGGACAACGCCTGCTACCACGTGGGGGTCCTCCCCGCCCTCGACGTGGCCATCGTGGCCGCCGGAGCGCTCGGGGCGGTGGCCGGGTTCCTGTGGTGGAACGCCGCGCCCGCCAAGATCTTCATGGGAGACACTGGCTCGCTGGCGCTGGGCGGGTTGCTGGCTGCCCTGGCGGTCATGACCGATACGCAGCTCCTGCTCCTGGTCCTGGGCGGCCTGTATGCCCTGGAGACGAGCTCGGTCATCGTCCAGGTGGCCGCGTTCAAGCTCACCAAGAGGCGGATCTTCCGCATGGCGCCGATCCACCATCACTTCGAACTGGTGGGGTGGCCGGAATTCACCGTGATCGTGCGGTTCTGGATACTGGCCGGGCTGGCCGTCGCCTTCGGACTTGGACTGTTCTACGCGGAGTTCCTCGCCAGAGGCGGGACGGCATGAGCGGGGCCCGGCCCGGAGTCGCACCGTGACCGCTGCATTCGCCGGAGAGCGGGCCGTAGTGATCGGCTTCGGGACGAGCGGGAGGGCGGCCGCGAAGGTGCTGGCGGCGGAGGGCGCCGAGGTCCGGGTGACCGAAGCCCGGAGTCTGGACGAGCTGGAGGCCCCGGCCGATCGGTTCGGCGCAGGCAGGGAATCCGGCAAGGAACAGGAGATCGGACCTGGGGGCGAGGTGGAGATCCTGGCCGGCGGCCACCGACCCGAGCATCTGGACGGGGCCACCCTGGTGATCGCGAGCCCGGGAGTGCCCCACGGAGCGAAAGTCCTGGCGTGGGCCCGCCGGCGAGGCCTGCCGATCTGGAGTGAGCTGGAGCTCGGGGCCCGCCTGTGCGGCGTGCCCTTCGTCGCCGTAACGGGAACCAACGGCAAGACCACGACGGTCGAGCTCGTCGCCACGATGATGCGCGCGGCAGGGTTGTCCGCCGCTGCGTGTGGAAACGTGGGCTATCCGTTCTCGCTGGCGGCCCGGGATACCTCCCTCGACGCGCTGGCAGTTGAGTGCTCGTCGTTCCAGCTCGTGTTCCAGGAGAGTCTGCGGCCCAAGGTTTCGGTCCTGATGAACCTGGCCCCCGACCACTTGGACTGGCACGGCTCCTTTGACGACTATGCCGCTGCCAAGGCCCGGGTCTTCGCCCGGCAGCAGTCGAGCGACATCCACGTGGGGAACCGGGACGATCCCGACGCGGCCCGCCTGAGCCGCCGGGCGCCCTGTGAGGTGCGGTGGTTCGGATGGGGACGGCCCGCGCCGGGTGACGTCGGCGTGGACGGCGGGCATATCTTGGCGGCTCCCGGCGATGTGGTCGGGGCGAACACGGACTCCCCCATGGACCTCGGAGCCCCCGCTACCCAGCATCGTACCTTCCTTGCCGACGCGGCCGCCGCGGCCGCGGCGGGTCTGGCCTTCGGGCTCTCCGCGGAGGCCGTCCGCTCGGCGCTTGCAACCTTCACTCCTTTGCCGCACCGGGGGACGGTGGTGGCCCAGACCGGGTCCGTGAGATTCGTCGACGACTCGAAGGCCACGAATCCGCACGCGACTCTGGCCGCGCTGGAAGGGCTGGAAGACGCCGTCCTCATTGCCGGCGGGCTGGCCAAGGGCGTCGACCTGGCCCCTCTGGCCTCGGCCGCGACGAGCCTGACGGCGGTCGTCGCCATCGGCGAAGCCGCCGGGGCCATGGCCGAGGTCTTCGATGGCCTGGTCCCCGTTCTGCGCGCCGCGTCCATGGAGGACGCCGTGGAGACGGCGTTCTCGGTCGCTCCCGAGGGCGGGACCGTCATCCTGGCCCCGGCGTGCGCGAGCCAGGACATGTTTCGCGATTACCGAGAGCGGGGCGAGCGATTCATCGCAGCGGCCCGTGCCATCAGCGCGCGGGTGGAATCGGAGGGCTCGTATGCGTAGCGAGGCGGCCGTAGCCGTTCCCCGCCTTCGCCTGGTCCGCCCCGGCGAGCGATCGCCCGCCGCGATCAGGGCACGGGCAGAACGAAGCATGCGGAGGACGCTCACCACGCTGTCTCTCTCCGTAGCGATCCTGACGATGGCGGGGTTGGTGATGGTGCTGTCCGCGAGCTCCGTGTCGGCCTTCGCCGAATACGGCTCGAGCTTCCTGTTCTTCAAGCGACAGCTCATGTACTCGGTGATCGGGAGCGTGGCGCTGCTGGGCGCCTCGAGTCTTCCGTACCGGGTCTGGCAGCGGGCCTGGGTCCCCCTGTGCGGCGTGAGCGTCCTCCTGCTGCTCCTCGTCCTTCACCCCTCGGTCGGCACCACAGTGGGAGGCGCGGCCAGGTGGATCCAGGTGGGACCGGTCTCGGTTCAGCCATCCGAGCTCGCCAAGTTCGCCGTGGTCGCGGCCTGCGCCTCGATCCTCGCTCGCAACGTGAAGTCCCTGGAAAGGGAGCCCGGCCGGTGGATCGTCCCGCTGGCGTTGATCGTGGGCGGGGTCTCGCTGCTCATCCTGTTCCAGCCCGATCTCGGAACGATGATGGTCATCGCCCTCACCTCCTTCGTCCTGCTGTTCGTGGCCGGGGTGCGGCTGAGGCTGCTGCTGACGAGCGCCGTCCTCTCGAGCGTGGTCGGGCTCGCGCTGATCATGGGCGAGGGCTACCGGCGGGCCCGGTTCCTCTCCTTCCTGCACCCCTGGGCGGACCCGCGCAACACCGGGTACCAGATCGTGCAGTCGCTCATCGCCCTTGGGTCCGGACACGTCTTCGGGGTCGGACTGGGAGCGAGCAGACAGAAGTGGATGTACGTGCCCAACGCACACACCGACTTCATCTTCTCGATCCTGGGAGAGGAGCTCGGGCTGATCGGCGAGCTCGTCGTGTTGGCGTTGTTCGGGGCTCTCGTCTACGCGGGGATCCGCATCGCCTTGAGGGCCCCGGACGCGTTCGGCCGCCTCCTGGCCGGGGGGATCACGGCCTGGCTCGGTCTCCAGGCCCTGGTGAACCTGGGCGCTGTGACGGGAATGCTTCCGATCACCGGGGTGCCGCTTCCGTTCGTCTCCTTCGGCGGCTCGTCGCTGATCGTCTCGCTGGGCGCGGTGGGAGTGCTGCTCTCGATCGGTCGGGCGACGCTTGCCGCCGGTCCGAGTGGGGGCACCCGGGGGTCGGGATGGCGTCGCGGGTCGTGATCGCGGGCGGCGGGACGGCCGGCCACGTGATCCCTGGGCTAGCACTGGCCCGGGTGCTGGCAGATCGAGGACACGACGTCGCGTTCGTCGGGACAGCGCACGGACTCGAGGCCCGATTGGTCGCCGAGGCCGGCTTCGAGTTTTACCCGGTACCCGCCCGGCCGCTCGTACGAAGGGTCTCCTGGCAGGCGGTGAAGGCGCCATACGTCGCCCTGAGGGCCATGACGGTCGCTCGCCAGGTGGTTCGCGGCGCCGACGCGGTGGTGGGGATGGGTGGCTACGTCAGCGTCTCGGCCGTGCTGGCGGCCCGTCGCGAGCGCGTCCCGGCCGTCCTTCACGAGCAGAACGCGATCCCCGGACTGGCCAATCGAGCGCTGGCCAGGGTGGCTGGGGCGGTGGCCCTGTCCTTTCGCGACGCGCGGAGGTTCTTTCCCCGGAGGGTGCGGACGGAGGTCACCGGCAACCCCGTTCGTCGGGACATCCTCAGGGTGGCCGACGAGCGAGACGCCCTGGCGAAGGAGGCCCGGGAGGTCTTGGAGCTCGATGAAGGACGTCGTACCGTGATCATCTTCGGCGGCAGCCAGGGTGCTCTGCACGTCGATCGCGCTGGGGTGGGAGCCTGCCGCCTGCTGTGGGGTCGGGCTGACTTGCAGATCGTCCTGATCACGGGGCCGGCCCACCTCGAGACGATCGGCCGGGCGCTTTCTCCGCCCCCCGGAGGGCTCCTCGTGAGGCTGCTCGGATACCTGGACAGGATGGAGCTGGCCTACGCCTGCGCGGACCTCGTGGTCTGCCGCTCGGGGGCCACGACCATCGCCGAAGTGACCGCATGTGGCCTTCCCTCGTTGCAGGTGCCCTACCCATACGCCACTCGAGGACACCAGGAGGCGAATGCCCGAGCCCTGCAGCGAGCCGGGGGGGCCTCCGTGCTCCTGGACGAGCACCTCTCATCGGATTCGCTGGCCACCAGGATCGAGAGCCTGATCGACCATCAGGAGCGGCTTCAGGCAATGGCCGAGCGGGCCAGGGCGTTCGGCCGGCCCGACGCCGGCTACCGCTTGGCCGACCTGGTGGAGGAGGTAGCGCGGGGGTGAGCGGGCGTCCGGCGGGCGAGCCTCCTGTGGGCGAGCGTCCTGCACCCGTCCCCGACGGGTGGCGGCAGGCGCACCTGGTCGGCATCGGCGGGGCAGGGATGAACGGCATCGCTCGCTTGCTCCTGGCCCGGGGGATCGGGGTCTCCGGGTCCGACCTCAAGGAGTCTCGCGCGCTGGAGGATCTACGGGCGGCCGGAGCTTCGGTCTTCGTGGGCCACCGCCGAGATCAGGTGGGCAAGCCGGACGTCGTCGTGGCCTCCTCGGCGATCCCGGACAACAACGTGGAGCTTGCCGAGGCCCAGGCATCGGGCATCCCGGTCCTGTCCAGGGCGGAGGTCCTGGCCGCTCTCATGCGAGACAAGCGAGCGGTCGCCATCTCCGGGACCCACGGCAAGACCACGACCACGTCGATGATCTCCATGATGCTGTCGCGCCTCGGGCTGGATCCCACCTTCGTCATCGGAGGCGATCTGAACGAGATCGGGTCGGGAGCGGGACACGGGGCAGGGGACATCTTCGTGGCGGAGGCCGACGAGAGCGACGGGTCCTTTCTCCTGTACGAGCCCGAGATCGCCGTGGTCACGAACGTCGAGGAGGACCATCTCGACTACTTCTCGGGCCGGGATGACATCGAGGCCGCTTTCGCCCGGTTCGCGGCTCGGGCCGGGTCCGTGGTGGCGTGCTGGGACGACCCCGGGGTGCGGCGGGCCATGGCCGGATACCCGCGCACCCTCGTGCGGTACGGAGCCTCGGAGGACGCGGAGATCGTGCTTCGGGACGAGGAGCTCCTGCCGGGTGAGGGTCGGGCGAACGTGCAGGTCGGGGAGGGGCGCGTTCGGCTGGTCCTGCCCGTTCCCGGCCGCCACAACCTGTTGAATGGTGCGGCCTCTCTCGGCGTGGCCCGGCTCCTCGGGCTGCCCCTGGACGAGGCGGCGAAGGCGCTGCGCTCGTTCGGCGGGGTCAGGCGGAGGTTCGAGCGCCGCGGGGAAGCGGCGGGGGCCACGTTCGTGGACGATTATGCCCACCATCCGAGCGAGGTCCGGGCTACGCTGCAGGCGGCGACCCTCGACGCGCACCGCCGGATCATCGTCGTGTTCCAGCCTCACCGGTACACGAGGACTCGGGCGATGTGGCGCGCTCTGGGGGAGAGCCTCACTGAGGCCGACCTCGTGGTGCTCCTGGACGTGTACGGGGCGGGAGAGCCTCCCATCCCGGGCGTGACGGGCAAGCTCCTGGTCGATGCGTTGACCGAGGCCGCCCCGGGCAAACGGGTCGTGTACCTGCCGCGCCGGTCGGATGTGGTGCCGTTCCTCGCCTCCGAAGTGCGGCAGGGAGACCTGGTGCTGACGCTCGGGGCGGGGGACATCACGATGGTGGGCGACGCCACCCTCGACCGACTGGGGGTCCAGAGGGGTAGCAGCAACGAGCGAAGCGAGGCAGCTGCGGACCCCCTGGCTCGTCGACGATCCGCCGAAGGCGGGGCGTCGAGGAGGAGAGAAGAGTGAGAGACAGCGCTTCTGCCAAGCTCGAGGACGCGGAGCGCATCCTCCGTACGGGTTGCGGGAAGCGGCTGCGGGTCGGGTTCCCCCTGGCCCCGCTGACGACGTTCAGGATCGGCGGCCCGGCGGCCCTCTATGTCGAAGCCGAAGACGACGGGGACCTTGACGTCGCGGCGGAGGCGGTCAGCGCCACCGGGATCCCATGGATCGTCATCGGCAAGGGTTCGAACATCTTGGTCTCCGACCGAGGGTTTCCCGGACTGGTCATCCGCCTGGGCAAGGGATATCGATGGGCAGCCCGCGACGGGTCGCGTCTGCACGCCGGGGGTTCCATGCCGCTTCCTGCGCTGGCCGGGGTGGCGCTGTCTCACTCGCTGGCGGGTCTCGAGTTCGGCGTGGCCATCCCGGCCTCTCTCGGCGGAGCGGTCCGGATGAACGCAGGGGCCCACAGAGGCTCCATCGATCAGATCCTCGAGCAGATCGAGCTCTATGCGGTCGCCCAGGCGGGGCGATCGGTGCTTTCTGCAAAGGAGGCCGGGTTCCGCTACCGGCATTCCGCCCTTCCCGAGGCGAGCCTGGTGGTCGGGGCGACGATGCGCCTCCACGCGGGCGAGCCTGCAGACATCCGTCGCGAGATGGAGGAGGCCCGCGCGTGGAGGAAGGCGACCCAGCCCCTGGCGGAGCCGAACTGCGGAAGTGTGTTCAAGAATCCGCCGGAGGATCACGCCGCGAGACTGGTTGAGGCCGTCGGTGCGAAGGGCCTCGTTGTGGGCGCGGCCGTGGTCTCGGAGAAGCACTCGAACTTCATCGTGGCGCGACCGGGCGCCACGGCCGCGGACGTTCATCGATTGATCCGGCTCCTCCAGGAGCGCGTGGAGGAGCGGTTCGGGGTGGCGCTGGAGCCGGAGGTCCAGTTCATCGGTGAGTTCGACCTTGCGTCCCTCTAGGGGCCGGTGGCCCGCGACCATCCTGGTCGGGCTGACGCTGATCGCCGCGGCCGCGTGGTGGGTGACCAACACACCCCTGTTCGACATGCGGACTCTCAGGGTGAGCGGCAACCGGCACCTGTCGGACACGGAGGTGGCCCGGCTTGCCGGGCTGTCGCGAACGACCAACGTGATGTGGCTGAGGACCGGCGCGCTGGCGGACCGGATCGAGCAAGATCCGTGGGTCCTTCGAGCCAAGGTCTCCAGGACACTTCCCGGTACGGTGACCGTTTCGATCCATGAGCGACGGCCGGTCGCCATCGTGGAAGCGGGGAGATCGTCGCTGCTGGTCTCGGGAGACGGTGTGATCCTCGGAAGCGCCCGGCCCAAGACGCGGTTACCCGCGATCACGCTCGCCGGCGCCCCCGTCGCCGTGGGAAGCCGCATCTCAGGTTTGCCGGCCGTGCTGATCGTGGCACGCAGCCTGCCGGCAGGTGTGCGGAGCAAGGTGGCGCGGATCACCCAGGCGAGACCGGGTGCCCTGACCCTGATCCTTCGAGACGGGGCCAAGGTGCTCTACGGCGATGCTTCCGAAACAGACGCAAAGGGCCGAGCACTTTCAAGCCTGCTGTCGTGGGCAAGCAAGCGGGGGATCCGGCCCGACTACATCGATGTCAGGGCTCCGGCTGCTCCGGCGCTCTTGCCCCTCGGCGCGGTCCCCTCCTCCTAAAGGAGTCGATCAGCGACTGGGGGAGCTTCGCCGGCGTCGGGCGGAGCCCTTGGTCGTGGAAGGCAGGATCCTGGCGCTTCCCACGCTGGGCGTGAACACGCTCTCGTGACCATCCGCCCAGCGGACCCGGTAGGCCACGCGGACGGCCCCCTCGATGACCTCGAGGATCTCGCCCTCACGACCCGGGGTGCCGACCTGTTCGGACTCCACGACGATCTTGTCGCCCCGCTTGCCCTCCATGGATATCCCTCCTGTCCGATCGCGAATACTGATGTGTTTACCTCGCCAGCGCCTCTCGGGCAATTGGAAGGGCCTTTCACTGGGAATGGGGTTGACCGGAGAAACGGCCTGTTGTAGAGTCCTCGCCTTGTGAGTTAGGTTTACATAACAGTCAGTCTCCAGTAAAGGGTTAGGGGCAGGGAGTGGCGAGCGGGCAGTCGAACGGCACTTTCCCCAGGTAGGCGGGCCTCGGAAGGCTCCAGAACAGAGGAGAGAGGGATGCAGGCTCCCCAGAACTACCTCGCCGTCATCAAGGTGGTCGGTATCGGAGGAGGCGGGGTCAACGCGGTCAACCGCATGATCGAGTCGGGGCTGAAGGGCGTGGAATTCATCGCCATGAACACCGACGCGCAGGCCCTCCTCATGTCTGAAGCTGATGTAAAGCTTGACATTGGGCGAGACACCACCCGTGGACTTGGGGCCGGATCGAATCCCGAGGTCGGAAAGCGTGCGTCCGAGGAACACCGCACGGAGATCGAGGAGATCCTGAAGGGCGCGGACATGGTGTTCATCACCGCAGGCGAGGGTGGCGGGACGGGCACGGGCGGCGCTCCGGTGGTGGCCGACATCGCCAAGAACCTGGCCGCGTTGACCATCGGGGTAGTCACGAGGCCTTTCTCCTTCGAGGGACGCAAGCGCGCCCTCCAGGCCGACATCGGGATCGGGGAGCTGAAGCAGGCCGTCGACACGCTGATCATCGTGCCGAACGATCGGCTGCTCCAGGTTTCCGATGCAGCCACACCTGTGATCGATGCATTCCGCATGGCCGACCAGGTCCTGTACCAGGGCGTGGACGGGATCACCTCGCTGATCATGACGCCCGGCCTGATCAACCTGGACTTCGCCGACGTGAAAGCCGTCATGACCGGGGCCGGCTCGGCGCTCATGGGGATCGGACACGGATCCGGCGAGGGTCGAGCCGAGCAGGCCGCCAAGGCCGCGATCTCCTCCCCGTTGCTGGAGGCGTCCATCGAGGGAGCCAAGGGGGTCCTGCTCTCGATCGGAGGACCTTCGGACCTGGCGCTCCACGAGGTGAACCGGGCCGCGGAGACCATCACCAAGGTGGCTCATCCCGACGCGAACATCATCTTCGGCGCGGTCATCGACGACGCCCTGGGCGACGAAGTTCGGGTGACGGTGATCGCTGCCGGGTTCGACAAGCTGGGTGAGGTTCGGAACGGCCGGCTCGCTCGGGTCATCGAGGCCGAGCCGCGCGAACGCGAGGCCGTTCCGTCGCTTCTCGAGGAGGAAGAGGAAGAAGAGATGTTCAAGCCCGCGCCGGCCACGGTCGTGTTCGACGCAGAAGAAGACCTGGACATCCCCGATTTCCTGAAGAGCTAGGGCGAGCGCGGCCCCAGCGTGTGGGGGGCGGGGAAGGGAACGAGGCGTCCTTCCCCCGCCTTGACGGAACACCTTTTCCCGTCCCCCCACTCATCCCCCTCCCCGCCTTGACCCCCCCTTGTAGGGTCATCGATTGATGGATCGGCGTGTCCTGGAAGGCGGGGTCCATGTCCTCGTGCCCGAGCGGCTCGAGTCAGATGGATTCCTGGTTGCGTTCACCGAGCGCGCGGGGGGCGTGAGCGAGGACGCATTTCGCAGCCTCAACCTCGGCCTGCGATGCGGGGACGATCCGGCGAGGGCCCTGGAGAACAGGCGCCGCGTGTGCGGCGCGGTGGGGGTGCCGCCCTTCGCCCTGGTTCGCCAGGTTCATGGGGCGCGCGTCGTGAGGGCCGGCCGCAAGCGGATCGGCGCGGGCTTCGAGGACCCGTCGACCGCCTTGGGCAGCGCTGATGCCATCGTCACGTCGAGCTGTGGGGTCGCTCTGGCCGTCCTCGCCGCCGACTGCGTGCCGGTCGTCCTGGCCGATCCGGCTGCGGGCCGACTCGCGGTGGTTCACGCGGGGTGGCGAGGAGTGGCCCAGGGCGTACTCGGATCCGCCGTCGGCTGTTTCCCCAACCCTGCGGCGGTGCGCGCCGCGGTGGGGCCGGCCATCGGTCGCGATCACTACGAGGTGGGAGATGAGGTGGCCTCGGCCGTGTCCATGGCCTGCCCCGGCGGAGCCGTCACCACTCGCTCGGGGTCTCGCCTCCTCCTGGATCTGCCGGCGACGGTTTCCAAGATCCTGACCGCCCTGGGGGTTCGCAGCATAGATCGGGAAGAGGTGTGCACGGCCTGCGAGCCAGATCGGTTCTTCTCCCACCGTCGAGACGGCATCACAGGCAGGCAGGCCCTGGTCGCCATGCGCCGGTGAGACGGGGTGCGGGGGCTCATGCAGCGAGGCGGTAGCCCCGCCGGGAGACTGGACGTGAGGTGACCGACCCGGATGAGCTGCGCGGCGCCATCGCTGGGGTGCGGTCGGGGATCGAGTCTGCCTGTGAACGCTCCGGACGAAACCCTGGTGAGGTGCTCCTCGTCGCCGTGACGAAGACCGTACCCGTCGAGGCGATCCAAGCCGCCCGGGCTGAAGGAATCCATGACTTCGCGGAGAACTACGCGAACGAGCTCGTCGCCAAGGCAGCCGAGGTCGAGGCCACGTGGCACTTCATCGGGAAGCTGCAGCGGGGAACGGCCCACCACGTAGCCGAACATGCCGATGTGGTGCATTCGGCCCAGCCTGGACATGCACTCGATCGCCTCGCCGCCCGGGCCGTGGCGAACAAGAGGTTCCTCCGCTGTCTCCTCCAGGTGGACTTCACCGGGCGGCGTCAGGGAGTGGCTCCGGAGGAAGCGGCGGACGCGGTGGCGGCATGTCGGTCACTGCACGGAGTGCGGCTCGTCGGACTGATGACGCTTCCTCCTTGGACCGGGGATTCCGAGGCGACCCGCCCATATTTCGCACGCCTCCGGGCCCTCCGTGATCGGATCCGCCAGGACCACCCCGAGGTGACGGAATTGTCCATGGGAATGTCCGGTGATTACGAGGTCGCGGTGGAGGAAGGCGCTACGATGGTCCGGGTCGGAACGGCCCTGTTCGGGCCGCGTCCGGAGCAGAGCATGCCCGGGGATGCGCCGCTCGGCGGGGAACGCTAGATTCCCGGGGAGGAGAGGGGACATGGCTGGGGTGTGGAAGAAGACGTTGCAATACCTGGGCCTGGTCGAGGACGAGGAGCTGGAGGACCTCGAGGAGCCCGAGCCCTCCATCGGCCGCGGGGATCCCCATTCCGTCCGCCGGATGAGCCGCGCAGACATCGGTCCGGTCGACCGCCCCGAGGCCATCGTCAGGACCATGCCGTCTCGTTCGCCGGCCATGGGCGCCATTCACCGTGCCGAGCCAAGGCGGTTCAACGAGGCCCGGGAGATCGGAGAGCGATACCGCCAGGGTGTGCCGGTCATCATGAACCTGCAGGGGACCGAGGACGCGACGGCCCGACGGCTGGTGGACTTCGCCTCCGGCCTGGTCTTCGGCCTGGACGGGAAGATCGAGATGGTGGCTCAGAGGGTCTACCTGCTCACACCGGCCAACCTGGAGGTTTCCGCCGAGGAGCGGGAACGGCTCGTCGAAGGGGGCTTCTTCAACCAGTTCTAAGAGGGCAAGGCCCTTCCCCTCGACACGAGGATCCTGCCTATGGGAGTCATCTGCATCCTGCTGACCGTGTACTGGGTCATCCTCCTGGTTCGCGTGTTGTCGTCGTGGTTCCCGGTCCCTCCCTCGGGTCCAATACGAACAGTCCTTGGCTGGACCTACACGGTGACCGAACCCGTGCTGCGTCCCCTGAGGGGGCTCCTCCCGCCGGTCAGGATGGGCGCTGTCGCCCTTGACCTGTCCGCGATGATTGTGTTCATTGCCATCGTGATCCTTCAGCGGTCCATCTGCTGATGGCCACCGAGTGAATCGGATCGGGGGTCGAATCATGCGCAAGAAACGGAAGCAGGCGGAGACTGCTGCGCCGCATCTCGAGCCGAAGCGCATCTCGCCGGTCGACATCCAACAGAAAGAGTTCCGCCTTGCCATGCGGGGCTACAACGAGCGAGACGTCGACCAATTCCTCGACGAGGTGACCGAGGAGGTCGCCCGGCTGTACGCGGACAACAAGCGGCTCCGGGAAGAGGTCGAGTTCGGCAAGACCACCCGCCTGGAGACGACCGGGGCGGGCGAAGCCGACGGCATCATCAGGCAGGCGCGGGAGGAGGCGGCCCGGATCATCGCGGAAGCGACCGCTCGAGCCTCCACGATCGGCGCTGCCGACCCCGTGGGCCACGCGGGTGGGGGACCGGACTCAGCTGCCGGTGCGCCACCCAACGAGATCATGGGCATCTTCCTGGCCAGGGAACGAGCATTCCTCCAGAACATGGCCAATCTGATCCAGGCCCATGCCGAGGGCGTGAAACAGGACGTCCGCCGGGTTCGCGAGCAGGTCACTCGCCAGGTTCCGGCGGCCGAGTCGCCTGCCGCTCAGCCCGGCGCTGTCGAGTCTGGGGCCGGCGCCGAAGCCAGCACCGAACCGCCGGCCGAGGCCGAAGAGCCCGACGAAGGAGCGTATGCCCAGGCGGTCACGGACGAGCCCACCCAGGCATGGGAAGCCGTGCCGGGCATAGAAGGTCCGGAGACCGGGCCCTCTCGGCACGAACTCGTCGATCTCACCCAGGAAGGGGAAGGCCCAACCGAACACACGGCCGAGCGGGTCGGCAAAGACTCGGGACAATCATCCGAAGCTGGAGCGGCACTGTCGAGCGTGTACGGGAGACCTCAGCCGTCGAAGGACGCAGGAGAGTCCTTTCGCCAGCCGCGAGAGCCCAAGGCCGACGCGAGCCCCGGACCCGGAGTCGAGGACGACGATGCGAGGGAGGACCGCTCGATCCGGGAGCTCTTCTGGGGCGAGGACTGACTCAGCCTGCGCGCCGCAAGCTGACCCTGACGGAGGAGTCGTCCAGGTCGACGTCCACGGCGCCCGCCGGCTCGCCCACGGCCCGGTCGAGCACCTCGAGGGCCAGGACTTCCTGGGCCAGAAAGTCCTTGTGGGGCTCCAGCGCGGCCCACACCTCGGGGGATGCCTCGATCCCCAGGACGATCCGGTCGGCAACCTCCAGGCCCGCCGACTTACGAAGGTCCTGAACCGCCCGGATCACTTCCCGCGCCAGTCCCTCCCTGCGAAGCTCGTCATCGGGCTCGAGGTCCAGCGCGACCGTGACAGCCCCGTCCGAGGCCACCCCCCAGCCAGACCGCGTCTGCTGGGTCAGCTCCACGTCCTCGGGACCAAGGGAGACGGCCTCGTTCCCATCGAGCGCGAGCGAGACGCTCTCGCCCCGGGCGAACCTGGCCGCAAGGGTCCCGTCGTCGCGCTGCAGGACACCTGCCACATCCTGGACCTGCCTGCCCAACTTCGGGCCGAGTACGCGAAAGTTCGGCTTCGCCCGCCACCCCGTGAGCCCCTCGGCGGATTCGGTGAAGCCCACCTGCTTCACGTTCAACTCTTCCGCGACCAGCGAAATGAGCGGCTCGAGGCGGCTCGGGTCGCCGGGGAGGGCGACAACAGCTCGTGCGAGCGGCTGTCGGACCCTGACTTTGGCCGCCGTCCGGACCTGGTGCCCCAATGAGACGATCTGCCTGGCGACGGCCATGGCCTCGTCGAGCTCCGGATCAATCAGGCTCGGATCCGGCACGGGAAAGTCCGTGAGATGGACCGACTCGGGTGCCCCCGGATCACCCTCGGCGACGAGGTTGCGATAGATCTCGTCTGCGATGAACGGAGTGACGGGTGCCATCAGGCCGACCAGCACCGTCAGGCATCGATGGAGAGTGGCATAGGCGGCGAGCTTGTCCCGGGCGGCTGAGCCCGAGCCGGATCCGTCCCCGGCGGCCCGCGCCGGATCCCAGAAGCGCCGCCGGGAACGGCGGACGTACCAGTTCGACAGGTCGTCCACGAATTGGCTGATGCGCCGGCAGGCCCCCGTTGCGTCGTATCTCTCCATGGCCTGCCGAACGCTCGCCATGGTTCCATGGAGCTGGGACATGGCCCACCGGTCGAGCATGGGTCGTTCCTTTTCTGCTGGAGCGGCGGCCAGGTGCGGACGGTCGAGGTTCGCGTACGTCACGAAGAAGTGGTACGTGTTCCACAGGGTAAGCAGGTGCTGACGGACCACGTCCGCGAAGGCTTCCATATGAACCCTGCGAGGAGCCCACGGTGAGCCACCGGCCACCAGGAACCACCGGACCGCGTCCGCCCCGAAGCGATCGATCACCTCCCACGGGTCGACCACGTTCCCCAGGCTCTTCGACATCCGGCGCCCATCCTGGCCGAGGAGGAGGCCCAGGCACAGGACGTTCCGATACGCGGACTGGCCGAACAGTAAGACTCCCTCGGCCATGAGCGTGTAGAACCATCCGCGGGTCTGGTCGAGCCCCTCCGCGATGTAGTCCGCGGGGAACCGTCGCCGGAACTCCTCCTCTCCCGTGGATCCAGGACCCAGGTATCCCCACTGCGCGAAGGGCATGGCGCCGGAGTCGAACCACACGTCGATGAGGTACGGCACTCGGCGAGCCTCCTCCCCGCAGTTAGGGCACGGGAGGACCACCTCGTCGATGCCTGGACGGTGGGGGTCGATAGTGGTCAGATCCTTCCCCGCCAGCCTCGACAGCTCGGCCAGGGAGCCGACGGCTGTTTCGTGATCCCGCCCACAGATCCAGATGGGCAGCGGCGTGCCCCAGTACCGCTCCCGGGACAGCGACCAGTCGACGTTGTTGGCCAGCCAGTCGCCGTACCGCCCGTGCTTGATGTAGTCGGGGTACCAGCTGACATTCTTGTTGGCATCTAGCAGCTCCTGCTTGCGCTCGGTCGTTCGCACGTACCACGCGGGGCGCGCGTAGTAGATGAGCGGTGTGCCGCACCGCCAACAGAACGGATAGGTGTGCGTGTATGTCCCCGCGGAGACCAACAAACCGGCTGCTCTGAGATCATCGATGATGCGCGCGTCGGCCTCTCGCACATACAGGCCGGCGTACGGACCGCAGCGTTGGTCGAACCGGGCCTCGCTGTCGACCGGGTTGATGATCGGAACGCCGTGCTCGCGGGCGACCCGCATGTCGTCCTCGCCGAATGCCGCGCCCGTATGAACGACGCCGGTCCCCTCGTCCGTCCGGACGAAGTCCCCGACGACCACGAATCGCCACGACGAGGGGTCGCCGTCGGGATCGGAGGGGGAGCCCGGCCCGAGAAGGTCGAATGGCGCCCGGTAGCGCGCGCCCACCAGCTCGTCCAGAGAAACATCTCGGATGACCTCCGCGCCCTCGCCGAGGGATTCCTCCAGCCGCTCCGCGGCCACGACGACCGGTCGGTCTCCCGCTCGGCCCCCGCGAGCAAGGACATAGCGGATCCCATCGCCGACCACGGCGAGCGTATTGGGGACGAGTGTCCAGGGCATGGTCGTCCAGATGAGTAGGGCGCCCTCCTCGCCCAGAGGCCCCGTCAGCAACGGAAGGCGGACATAGATGCTGGGGTCCTCCGTCTGCTCGTACCCCATCGCCACCTCGTGGTCGGAGAGCGGCGTGCCGCACCGCGGGCAGTACGCGGTGACCTTGTCGTCCTGGAAAAGCAGGCCCAGCTCGTGGAGGCGCTTGAGCGCCCACCACACGCTCTGGATGTACTCCGAGCTCATCGTGAAGTAGGCCTCGTCCAGCTTCAGCCAGAAGCCGATCCGCTCGGTGACCCGCTCGAACTCGTCCACGTACCGTGTGACCGATTGCCGGCACAGCTCATTGAACCTGGCCACCCCGAAGGCCTCGATATCCCGCTTGTTCTTCGTGCCGATCTCTTTCTCCACTTCCAGCTCGACCGGGAGGCCGTGGCAGTCCCACCCCGCCTTCCGATGGACGTAGTGGCCCGTCATGGTCTTGTACCGGGGGAAGACGTCCTTGAAGGTTCGGGCCTCCACGTGATGGAGGCCGGGCAAGCCGTTGGCGGTGGGGGGCCCCTCGTAGAAGACCCACTCGGGAGCGCCCTCACGTAAGGTCAGGCTCTTCTCGAAGATGCGGGCCCGGCCCCAGAACTCCAGGACCTCCCGCTCCATCGCGGGGAGGTCGGCCCTCGGATCGACCGGCCGGTACGTCCCCATCGCTTTCTCCTCCTGCCCGTCCTCGTCTCTTCGGGGCGTCCCCGAGAAACGAGAACGCCCCGCCCCCTTTCCAGGGACGAGGCGTGAATACCCCGCGGTACCACCCTGCTTGGCCCACCCTCACGGGGTCGGACCCTCTCACCGGCTGCCGCCGGGCTTCGGAGCCCGGCGAGAGCCCTCCGCTGTCACGGGCGGACCCGTCCGCGTCTACTAAGGGACCGGCCGCTGGTCGGCCGCCCGCCGTTCGGGCGGCGGCTCGGGGAGGATGTTCGGTGGCTCGAACCGCCGGGCTCACACCATCCCCGGCTCGCTGGGGCCCGAGAGCCCTCCTACTCGTTCCCGTCCTCGCCTTTGATCAAAAGAAAGTGTATCGCGCGCCCCGAAGCCGTACCAGGACTCGAGACGTCCTTCCCTGCGGGGCCGCTGACAGTGGTCTTCCGTCGGTGAGAACCCGGCCCAAGGCCCATACGCACAAATACGTATGCGTTCTCAGTGAAGTCAGGAATGTCGCTTCCAGAGGGTGACCCCTACCCTTCCGATGGGGGTTTGAGCAGGGCGAATACCGCTCTCGCGCCATGGCGGGGCCGGGCGCCCCAATGCGAGGGGAGTCAGTATGCGAACGGAGAAGAGTCCGGCAAGGACTCATGTACTGAGAGTGTCATTGACCGCCGTTCGCGCGGTGATTCTCCTCGTCTGCCTCCTCGCTTCGTTCATCGGTCCGTCTGGGACGGTATCCGCATTTGCAGCCGACGAGATCCCCTCCGAGTCTCCCTCCCCGGATCCGAGCCCTTCGCCTTCCTTAGACCCCAGCCCATCCCCCGACCCATCACCCGACCCTTCCCCGAGCCCGTCCGATAGCCCCCCGCCGCCAGGCTCCGACATAAACGATTTCGAGACCTCCTCGATCATCGTGCAGACCGTCTCCGGCCTGAGCCCGGAGGAGCAGCTGGCGGTCATCCTGCGCAACGGAGGGGTCGAGACCTCGTCTATCGCTGCCTTGCGACTCCATGTCGTTGCCGTGCCCGTAGGCGACGTCGATCAAGCGCTCCAGAACTATGGATCCGACCCGCAGGTCGAGAGCGTCGACCGCGACCGGACTCGCGATGCCGAGGGCGTTCCTTCTGATCCGTCGTATCCGGATCAGTGGGCCCTGCCGAAGATCGCCTGGGATCAGGCCTACGGATCGATCACGCCGAGCGGGTCAGCCACCATCGCCGTCCTCGACACGGGTGTCGACAGCAGTGTGGCCGATCTATCCGGGCGCTTGGTCCCGGGCCATTCCGCGTTTCCCGGCGCCGATCCCAGCGTCGACCCGAACGGCCACGGTACCTGGCTCGCCAGCATCGCTGCGGCGGCAACTGACAATGCAGAGGGCATCGCAGGCGTCTCCTATGCCGACGCCTGGATCATGCCGGTCCAGGTACTCGACGCGGCCGGGACGGGGCAGGACAGCGAGATCATCGGCGGGGTGGTGTGGGCCGCCGATCATGGCGCCGACGTCATCCTCATGGGGTTCAGCAACCCCGGATTCAGCAACGCCCTGCAAGATGCGGTCGAGTACGCGTGGTCGAAGGGTGTGGTGCTCGTCGCCGCGACCGGGAACGACGGGAGCTCGTCCCCCACGTATCCCGCCGGCGACGCCAAGGTCGTCGGAGTCTCCGCAACAGACTCCAGCGACGCGCTGTGGAGCGGTAGCAACTACGGGGCGGACGCGTTCCTCGGCGCTCCAGGTGTGGGCATTTCGGCCGACGCGCCAGGGAGCGGGACAACCTCAGTAACGGGGACGTCCGCCGCCGCCGCCATCGTTGCGGGCGCCGCCGCGCTGTTGAAGGCCAACGATTCCTCGGCATCGCCCGCCGTCATCGCCGGCCGACTGGCCCGAAACGCCGACCCCGCCGGAACACCCGATCAAACCGGGAACGGCCGGCTGAACCTGGCCCGGTCGCTGAACGACACCGCGACCGACCCGGTCGTGCCCGCCGGGGCCCCCGGCGGCGGCCCCCTCGTGGGCCCGTACCAGATCGCGGCCGAGAAATCCGCGGTATCGGGGTGGCGCAAGTCGAGCGACAACTGGAGCAGCGTCAACAGCTCACAGGTCTATTCCGAGGGATCCACCGTCCCGATCAAGGTTCAAGTCACCGGCCTGACGCCGGGCACGAGTTACACGATCACTCTGCGGTACGACTTCCGGAAGACGGGAGCCCAGCCGCCGAACACGGTGCACTTCATCGACTGGTTGAACTCGGTCAACCCGGACGGCATCCCGAATGTCGATCCCTGCCAAGGGATCTCGCCTTGCGCGAGTCCCACACCCGTCAACATCCCTACTGATCCAGAAGTGAGCGCCTTCCAGACATCCGGAAGCCTCACGGCGTACAACGTCACGGGGACTCCGACGTTCGGTACATATTCAACCGTTGTCTCTGGCGCGGACCTGAAGAAGCAGATCGATCTCACGTTTACCGCGAACAACGCGACAGTTGTCCTAGCGTTCGGCGGCCACCTCGCGCGCGACAACGAGTGGGGAGCCGGTAAGGGAGCATCTCAATACTCCGGCGGCTCCGGTAAGGCGTACTCGCAACTCACGATCGAGTCAAGCGAGAACAATGTCGGAATCAACCCGAACTTGAATGGCGGCACGGTTTCAGGCACCAAGTACCTCGATCGCAACGGGGACGGCGTCCGCGACGCTGATGGCGTGGACAACATCGCCGGCAATGCCGACGACGAGGTCCCGCTCTCCGGATGGACCATCCGAGCCTATGTCGACTCGAACGGGAATGGGAATCTCGAGCCCGGCGAGACGACCGTCGCCAGCCAGGGCACGGCCATAACCTCGTCGGCGGGCTTCAACCTGATCAGCCTGATCCCGGGCACATATGTGATCTGCGAACGGATCAACGACCAACCCACCTGGTTCCAATCCCAGCCCTCGAACACGAAGTGCTCGGCCATTGCCGTCGGCCAGGGAGTTGCAAATGGTGGCTACGCCGTCACGGTCGCCGCACAGAGTGACTCCGCGGGCAACGACTTCGGCAACTTCCAACAGGGGGTCATTTCCGGCATCAAGTACCTCGATCGCAACGGGGACGGCGTCCGCGACGCTGATGGCGTGGACAACATCGCCGGCAATGCCGACGACGAGGTCCCGCTCTCCGGATGGACGATCCGAGCCTATGTCGACAGCAACGGCGACGGCATGCTGCAGGCGGGGGAGACGACGATCGCTGCCTCGGCCACAACTGCGCCCCCAACAGGGGCTTACTCACTGACGGTGAACCCAGGCAAGTACGTGATCTGCGAACGGGTCGACGACCAGGCCGGGTTCAGCCAAACGCAGCCCTCGAACAGCAATTGCGCCGCCCTGCCCGGCGGCCAGGGTGTGGCGGGCGGAGGTTACGCGGCCACGGTGACATCCGGCAGTTCAACCCTCAATCAGATCTTCGGCAATACCCAGGGCGCTGATCTGTCCATCAGCAAGTCGGATTCGCCTGATCCCGTCACCACAGGCACGCCACTGACCTACACGATCGACGTGTCGAACGGTGGCCCCCTCGCAGCAACCTCTGTCACCGTGACCGATGCCCTTCCTGCCGGGACCACATACGTCTCTGCGTCGGGCTCGGGATGGACCTGCAGTCATCTGTCCGGAACCGTGACCTGCACCCGGCCCTCTGCTCCCGTCGGAGCAGCTCCAACCATCACAATCGTGGTGACCGCTCCGGGCTCTCCGGGAACGATCAGCAATACCGCGTCCGTTTCATCCGCCGTTTTCGACCCCAACACTGCGAACAACAGCGACACCGAGAGCACCGAGGTGGTAGGTCAGCCCGTCCTCGAAGTCACGAAGACCGCTGACTCCTCTTCGGTGGACGCAGGCGATGAAATCGGATTCGTGATCACGGTCAAGAACGCGGGCAATGCGAACGCTCTGAGCGTGACATTGACGGACACTCTGCCCGCGAACTCCGGCCTCAGCTGGTCGATCGACGCTGGGGGCTCAGATTCCGGCTGCTCGATCGGCAGCGGAACGCTGACCTGCGACTTCGGAACGCTGGCCCCTAACGCCAGCAAGCATGTCCACATCACCTCACCGACGACATCGGCCACGTGCGGCACCGTGAGCAACACCGCTGCGGCCTCCGCCTCGAACGCCGGGACTGCTCAGTCCTCGGCCTCGGTCATCGTGAACTGCCCGGCCATCCAGGTGGTCAAGAGTGTCGACAAGCCTGTCATCAATGCCGGCGAGACCGTCACCTACACCTACACGGTGACGAACGCCGGCGACACGCCGCTGTCCGGTGTTTCAGCCAGCGACGACAAGTGCAGCCCGGTGACGTTCATCGGTGGAGACGCGAACTCCAATGGCAAGCTCGACGTCGGTGAAACGTGGACGTACACATGCTCGACATCGCTGATCGCGGACACGACGAACACCGCGACCGCGACAGCCACCAGTTCCCACGGCCACACAGTGTCCGACATGGACACAGCCTTCGTCGACGTGCGGCCGTCCATCACCGTCACGAAGAGCGCCAGCCCGACCAGTCTGCCCGAGCCCGGCGGCCCCGTGCAGTTCACGGTCAAAGTGAAGAACAACAGCCTCGAGGCCGTGACCCTGAACACGCTGACGGACGACGTGTACGGCGACCTGGATAAGGACAGCGCACCGGGCGATCACTCCTGGACCTCTAGCGATTGCGACACCGGTGGATCCATCGCCGCAGGCGCAACCTACGAGTGCCACTTCACCGCCCCGGTGACGGGGGAGCCCGGCGACCACACGGACACGGCTACCGCGAAGGCCACCGACGACGACGGGTCCTCCGACACCCAGTCGGGCTCGGCCACCGTGAAGCTGACCGATGTGGCCCCGACGATCACCGTGACCAAGTCGGCCATCCCGTCCTCCCTGCCCGAGCCGGGCGGGGCAGTGCAGTTCACCGTCAAGGTGAAGAACACCTCGTTCGAAGCTGTGATCCTCAACACGCTGACGGACAACGTGTACGGGGACCTGGACAAGGACAGCCCACCTGCGTCTCACTCTTGGACATCCAGCGACTGCGACACCGGTGGATCCATCGCCGCCGGGGCGACCTATGAGTGCCACTTCATCGCTCAGGTCACGGGACAACCTAGCCAGCACAGCGATACCGCCACGGCCAAGGCCACCGACAACGACGGGTCCTCCGACACCGAGTCGGGTTCTGCCATGGTCGAGATAACGAACGCAAGTCCGACTATCGCGGTGACCAAGACCGCCTCGCCCACCACGGTGAGCGAGCCAGGGGGCGCCGTCAGCTTCACCATCGAGGTCAAGAACACCTCCGTGGCCACAGACCCGGTGACCCTGACCTCGCTCACCGACTCCATCCACGGGGACCTGAACGGCCAGGGCAGCTGCGCCACCGGCGGGACCATCGCTCCCGGGACCACCTACTCGTGCTCGTTCACCGCCACCGTCTCCGGCAATGCCGGGGAGTCCGAGACAGACGTGGTCACGGCCAACGTCAAGGACGATGAGAACACCGCCGCATCAGGCCAGGACGACGCCACGGTCACCGTGACCAACGTGGATCCCTCCATCACCGTGACCAAGACGGCCTCTCCCACCTCGGTGGACGAGCCCGGTGGGTCGGTCACCTTCACCGTGGAGGTGAAGAACACCTCCGTGGCCACCGACCCGGTCACCCTGACCTCGCTCACCGACTCCATCCACGGGAACCTGAACGGCCAGGGGACCTGCTCAACCAGCGGGACCATCAACCCCGGGACCACCTACTCCTGTTCGTTCACCGCCACCGTCTCGGGCAACGCCAACGACTCCGAGACCGACACCGCCACGGCCAACGTCAAGGACGACGAGGGGTCCACGGCTTCCGGCCAGGATGACGCCACGGTGACCGTGGCCGACGTGGCTCCCACCATCATGGTGACCAAGGACGCCTCACCCACCTCGGTCACCGAGCCGGGAGGCACCGTCACCTTCACCGTGACCGTGAAGAACACCTCGGTGAACTCCGATCCGGTCACCCTGGACTCCCTGACCGACGACGCCTTCGGAGACCTGGACAAGGACAGTCTCCCCGCCAGCCACACCTGGACCTCCAGCACCTGCGACACCGGGGGGACCATCAACCCGGGAGGCACGTACAGCTGCTCGTTCACCGGGGAGGTCTCGGGCAACGCCGGGAGCATCCACACCGACGAAGTCACCGCCGAGGTGACCGACGACGACGGCTCCACCGCACAGGGAGCGGACGACGCCACGGTC
>DASXTW010000019.1:0-37828 GCA_036505215.1 Actinomycetota bacterium
GCGGCCTCGATCCGGATGTTGCCCTGGCTGCGCTCGCGGTCGAGGACGACGACCGTGATGTCGGTCGGCTTCACGCCCTTGGCCTCCGCTGCGCGCGTGACGTTCTCGTGCGGCGAAGCCGTGATGTCGACCGCCTCGGCCACGTCCGGCCCGGCCGCGATCTTGTCCATGTAGACCGCGGCTCCGGGGAAGAACAGCGTGCCCCGCTCGGCCACGGCCACGACGGCGATGGCGTTCGGCATCCCTCGGGCCGTCAGCCGTGTCCCCTCCAGAGGATCGACCGCCACGTCCACCTGCGGTCCCTGGCCATTGCCGACCTGCTCGCCGTTGAACAGCATGGGAGCCTGGTCTTTCTCCCCCTCGCCGATCACGACCACGCCGTCCATCGCCACCGTGTCGAGCATCAGACGCATCGCGTCGACGGCCGCCTGATCGGCGCTCTCCTTCTCGCCCCGTCCCACCCACCGACCCGCCGCGAGCGCGGCGGCTTCGGTCACTCGGACGAGCTCGAGAGCAAGGTTGCGGTCGGGCGCTCCCGGCGGCGGCTCGGGGATCGCCGCGCTCTCTCCCTGGTCGTTCATGTCGTCACCCTTTCAGGCAGTCGAGCACGCTGGCAGCTGGGTCGCCGTCGAACACGATCCGGTGGATCTGCTCGAAGAACGGCAGCCTGAGGCCTTTGCCTTCGGCCAGCTTGGCAACGTCTCGCGAGGACTCCACACCCTCCACGGTCATACCCTTTTTCATCAGGTCGCTCAACGCATCGTTCGGAGCCACGCCCTCCCCCAACAGTTCTCCGAACAAGCGGTTGCGGCCGCCCAGGCTGGTCACCAGGGCATCGCCCAGGCCGGCCAGCCCGTTCGCGGTCTCCGCTCTCCCGCCGAGGGCCACGACGAGCTGGACCAGCTCGGCACAGGCCTGGGAGAACAGGGCCGCCTTGGCGTTGCGATATTCGAATCCGATCCCCTTGCCCAGGCCATCCAGGATCCCCAGGCCGATGGCGGCCACGTTCTTCGCGACCATGCAGTACTCGACCCCGAGGAGATCGTCCGTGAGGCTGACGCGGTAGACGGAGGAGCGAAAGGCCTCGGCTGCTGTTCGAGCGGAGGCCTCGTGCTCCGAGGCGAACACCACGGCGCAGGGCAGGCCCTGGGCCACCTCTCCGGCCAGGCACGGTCCGCCCACGGAGATGACCCGCTCGTGGCCGACTTCCTCGGCGTACACCTCCGACATGCGCTTCAGCGTCTCCGGTTCGAGGCCCTTGGCCACGCCGACCACCAGCGGGAGGGAGTCGCATCCATCCACGACGATGCGGGCCAGCGTTCGAGCCCCGCCCGAGTGGGCGCCCATCACGGCGATGTCGATGCCTTCGGCGGCCCGGCTCAACCCTTCGGGCTCGACGACCTGCAGCGAATCCGGAAGGTGCTCCGGAAGGGCAGGGTGCCGGCGCTGCTCGACCAGGGCGGGGAGGATGTTCCGGTCGAATTCGCTCCCCCACAGGAGCGTCTGATTTCCGTTGCGAGCCAGATGCATGGCGATGGCCGTTCCCATCGCACCTGCCCCGAACACGGTCACTCTGGCCACGCGGGCAGGATACTCACTCCTTACCAGCCCTAGTCCTGGATCGAGCCCCCGGCATAGGCCGGCCACCGCCGATCGTCGCCCGGGAACCAGGCTTGCACCACCACAGTGCCGAGGTGGATGAAGACGCCGGGCGGATGAAAGGTCAGGCGGAAATATCCGCGCCCGTCCGTGACGCGGGTCCCCAAGTCGAAGGTCGTGGAGCCTGGATGGTCCACCGGCGTGAGCGTGAGGCGAATGATCGCCTTCGGGATCGGCTTCCCCGAGGCGTCCATCAGGGTCCCGCTCGCCCGGAGCGACCCCACGTACTCCGACGGGCCCAGCTCCATGTCCAGGGCTGTTCGGGTTCGAAAATATCTGTCGATCAGGTGCGTGAGCGTGCCGGACTGGCTCTCTGGCAGCACGTGCTCGGGGCGGCCGGGGCTCGCCTGGAACACCACGTCGTCGGGGCGGCCGCCGGCTTTCGCCTCGAAGGAGACGAATCGTTCCTCGGCAGAGGTAGACCAGGCCTGGTCCGTGGGACCCCGTCCCATGTAAACGATCCCGAACGGGATCCCCCGGGCCCGGCAGAACTTCTCCATCTCGGTCGCCTTCTCCGACCAGCCGCTGCGAGTGGCGTCGACGGCCAGGTGGAAGAACGCGAGTTCCGACCCGGTGACCTTCTCGTACGTCTTGATCCAGCTCTCGAGGTCCTTGATCTTCGTGTCCAAACCGAACGGCTCGACGTCACCAACCTGAACGTCCGAGAACGTGTGCCGCGTGGTGGTGAGGTAGGCGGCGACCTGCTGGGCGATCCTCCGACTCGACCAGCCGCACGCCGCTCTTCCCTCGTCGTTGTGACCGAAGGCGTAGGGGGCGTCGAGGACCACGAACCTGACCAGCCGCCCTGTCGCCCCCGCTGCTTCCAGCCGGCGGAGCATCCTCAACCGTTCTGCCGGCCCGGCGAATCCCTCCCTGCCCTTGCCACACCGATTCGTCTGGACCAGGGGACGGGCCTCCAAGGCGACGACCAGGCCGCGCCGCTCCAGATCGGCGACGATGCGGCGAAGCTCGTCGTCCGTTGCGTTCTGGGCCACCCATTCGCCCGAGAGCTGGAATACCTGAACGTGTCCCGCAGCCTGCTCCCACGAGGCCGTCTCATTGAACAGATCCATGAAGTCCGCGGCGCCGGCTGGCGCGGCCATGGGAGCAAGCCACACCACAGGCTCCCGAGTCGGACTTCCGGTGGCCGGCTTCACCGGCGAGGTGGTCGGAGGCGGCGCGTTGGGGGTGGTCGACGGCCCCTTCGCTGCCGGCGAGCCAGTGCATGCAATCAGGGCCAGGAGCAGGATCGCGATCACCCGTCGATCCACCTCACACCACCCAGGCGAGCATGGATCGTTCCCGGGACGCCGTCAATGCATCGATGTCGGCTGGTCGGTGCGGGCGGCCCGCTGCCGGCAATGCGCGGCTTCAGACGGTGATGGCGCCGTTTCGAACGGCGAAGGCCACGGCCTCCAGCTTGGAATGGACCCCGAGCTTGCCCAGGAGGTTCCGGACGTGCGTCTGAACCGTCTGGGGGCTGATGAAGAGTCTGGTCGCGATGTCATCGTTGCGCAAGCCCTCCGAGAGGAGCGTCAGGATCTCGCGCTCCCGGTCGGTGAGCTGGGAGAGAAGCATCTGGGCGTCTCGCCGGCGCTCCCGCTCCCTGGCCACCTGCGGCAACAGGCGAGCAAGGGCTACCCGGTCGACCAGGATCTCCCCGGCGGCCGCCGCTCGGATCGCGCCCAGAAGCTCGTCCACCCCCTCGGTCTTCCGCAGGAACCCCGAGGCTCCGGCTTCCACTGCCTCTACCAACAGTCGCTCGTCCTCATGCGCGGTCATGACCACGACCTGGGTCTCCGGGGAGATCTGCTTGATGTGCCTGGTGGCTTCGATGCCGCTCATCGAGCCCCGGAACTCGATGTCCATGAGCACGACGTTCGGCTGATGCTCCTTGACCAGCTCCACCGCCGCCTCGGAGGTGTGCACGGGAGGCAGTAGCCGGATGCCCGGGTCGTGGCGGACCACACTCGTGAGCGTGTCAGTGAGCAGGCGGTGATCGTCACAGATCAGCAGCTGGATCTGCCCCTGGGCGCGCTCTTCCACGGACCCCTCCCCCGGGCATTCCTGACCGTGCTTTCGGACCTCCAGCATAACCACGCCGCTGGAAAGTATCGGCGGGAAGGCCGTGCCACAGTAGCGGCCGAGGCCCTGCCGCCCACATGCGAGGGTGGAGGCTACGATGCAATCCATGGCCAAGCCCCCGCCGGTCACCGATATCCGGGACGTCCAGGTCATCAAGCACGACCGGGCGTTCTTCCTGTCCGACCGGTTCGGCGACGTCCCGGAGGACAACCAGGCGGCCCTCGGCCTCTACTATCGCGACACCAGGTTCCTGTCCAAGCTGGAGCTCACCCTTGGCGAGCTGCGGCCGATCCTGCTGCACTCCTCGACTGAGCGGAACTATTCGCAGATCGTGGAGCTGGCGTTTCCCACCGTCGTGGCCGACCCCCAGGGCTTCGAGTACCAGGAGAACGTTTCGGTGTCCCGGAGCCGCCTGCTGGCCGACTCGCTCATGGAGCAGATCGAGGTCCGGAACTTCGGCAATGTCCCTCACCACGTCGAGCTGAAGCTCGAGTTCGACGCGGATTTCCTGGACGTGTTCGAGGTTCGAGGGTGGACGCGCAAGACGATAGCGGCCGGGCAGCTCCAACCGCCGCTCGTCGGCCACAACTCGGTCGTGTTCGGCTACCGGGGAGCGGACGACGTCATCCGCTCCACCAGCATCCGGTTCTCCCCCGCGCCCGACGAGATGTCATCGAACCAGGCCGTGTTCCGGTTCGACCTCGGCCACGACCAGCGGGCCGCGGTCACCATGGAGGTCAGTCCCGGGGTAGGCGAGCCGAAATCGGCCAGGCGAGCCCTCCAGGACGCTCGGCAGATGCTCGAGCAGCAATACACGCAGTGGCGCAAGAAGTGCACCCGCTTTCGCACCAGCAACGTCCAGCTCTCGCGGTTCCTGGACCGGGCCATCCTCGACCTGCGGATGCTCCTGTCCGAAGAGGACGGCGGGACGCCGTACCTCGATGCCGGGGTGCCGTGGTTCTCCAGCCTGTTCGGCCGGGACTCGCTGATCACGGCGTACGAGTGCCTCGGGGTAAACCCCGAGCTGGCCTGGGGCGTTCTCAGGGGGCTGGCGGCTCAGCAGGGCACCGAGGAGAACGAGTGGCGCGACGAGGAGCCCGGCAAGATCCTGCACGAGCTTCGGGTCGGGGAGCTGGCGGGGGCCGGCGAGATCCCGCACACGCCGTATTACGGCTCGATCGATGCCACGCCGCTGTGGCTGGTCCTGCTGACGTACGCGTATTCCTGGACGGGTAACGTGGAGGCCGTGAAGGTCCTCTGGCCGAACGCGCTTGCCGCGTTGGAATGGATCGATCGATACGGCGACCTGGACGGCGATGGCTACGTCGAGTACCGCAAGCGCTCGCCCCACGGCCTGGACAACCAGGGCTGGAAGGACTCATGGGACTCGGTGGTGCATCCGGACGGGGCGCTGGCTCAGGGTCCCATCGCTCTGGTGGAGGTCCAGGGGTACGTCTATCAGGCCAAATATCGGATGGTCAGGCTGGCCAGGGCGCTGCGCGAGTACGAGCTGGCCGATCAGCTGGAGCGCGAAGCCGCGAAGCTCAGGGAGCGATTCAACCGGGACTTCTGGATGGAAGAGGAGGGCTACTACGCCCTCGCTCTGGACGGACGCAAGCAGCAGGTCCGCACGATCACGTCGAACCCAGGCCACTGCCTGTGGTCCGGCATCGTCGACGAGAACAAGGCGCCCCGGGTCGTCCGCAGGCTCCTCTCGCCCGCGCTCTCCTCGGGCTGGGGAGTGCGCACGCTGGCCGCCAGGCAACGGCCCTTCGACCCTTTGGGCTACCACACCGGCACCGTGTGGCCGCACGACAACGCCCTGATCGCTCACGGGTTGAAGATGTACGGATTCGATACCGAGGCCATGAAGGTGATCGACCAGCTCTCCATGGCCGGGGTGTTCTTCCCCCTCGCCCGCTACCCGGAGCTCTTCTGCGGCTTCTCCCGCGACGAAGTCCCCTTGCCCGTCGAATACCCGGTGGCCTGCCGGCCCCAGGCCTGGTCGAGTGGCGCGCCCCTGTTGATGCTGCGCTCGTACGGCGGGATGACGGCGGACGCCTCGGATGGGAAGCTCTACATCGCTCGCCCCCGTCTCCCCGACTGGCTCGAGAGCATCGAGATCATCGGCATGCGGGTGGGGACGGCAAAGCTCGATCTGGTGTTCAGTTCTCGAGACGGCGTGACGGCCACCCAGGTTCCCCGCAAGGAAGGCGAGATCGAGGTCCTGATCAGGCATTGAGAGACCGAGCCCAACAGTGAGCGCGAACGAACGGATCCATCCCGATCTGCCTCCGCCCGCGGATCTGGGTGCGTTCCTGACGATCGAGGAGTTCGAGGAGGCTGCCCGGGCCCGATTGCCCCGGATGGTTTTCGACTATTTCGCCGGGGGCTCCGGCGAAGAATGGACGCTGGCAGAGAACCGCCGGGCCTTCGAGCGGTGGGTGTTGCGGCCTCGCGTGCTGGTTGACGTCTCGGAGATCGACCTGCGAACCACGGTTCTCGGCCAGGAAGTGGCCTTCCCCATCCTGCTCGCGCCCACGGCCCTGCAGCGGATGGCCCATCGATACGGTGAGCTGGCCACGGCCCGGGCGGCCGCCACCGTTGGAGCGCTCATGGTCCTCTCGACGGTGTCCACGGCCTCGATGGAGGAGGTGGCGACTTCCGGTGCGCGACGATGGTTCCAGCTCTACGTGTTGAAGGACCGGGATCTCACGGCCGAGCTGGTCAAGCGGGCCCACGCCGCCGGGTACGGCGCGCTCGTCCTCACGGTCGACGCCCCGATCCTGGCCCGCAGGTTTCGAGATGACCGCAACCGTTTCTCGCTTCCGCCCGGGATCGCCATGGCCAACTTGGAGGGGATGGGGCTCCCGGAGTCCGAGGGCTCGCGCCTGTTCGCCTTCTTCGTGGAGCGGCACGACGCCTCGCTCGCGTGGGACGACGTGGCGTGGCTCGCGTCGCTCACCCCGATGCCGCTGGTGCTCAAGGGTGTACTTCGGGGAGACGATGCCCGCAAGGCCGTCGACGCCGGGGCCGCCGCGATCGTCGTGTCGAATCATGGCGGCCGCCAGCTCGATGGCGCGCCGGCCACCATCGACATCCTGCCCGAGGTCGTCGAGGCCGTCGACGGGCGGGCAGAGGTCCTCGTGGACGGCGGGATCCGGCGTGGGAGCGACGTCGTGAAGTCCCTCGCGCTCGGAGCGAGGGCGGCGCTGATCGGCCGCCCCTACCTGTGGGGACTGGCCGTCGACGGCGAGGCGGGCGTCCGGCGGGTCCTGGAGCTGCTCAGGGACGACCTGGCCCTGGCGATGGCGTTGTGCGGGTGCCCGACGATGTCGGACATTGACGGCTCGCTGGTGGCCCCGGCCCCCGGGAGGTCCGGATGAAGGAAACCCCGCCGTACTTCGATGTCCCGGAGCGGCTGTTGATGGGACCGGGCCCCAGCATGGTGCACCCCCGCGTGCTCCAAGCCATGTCGAGGCAGGTGATCGGGCATCTCGACCCGGCCACCCTGGAGATGCTGAGCCAGATCCAGGACATGCTCCGGCAGCTCTTCCGGACGAGCAACGAGCTGACGTATCCCGTCTCCGGCACCGGGACCGCGGGGATGGAGTGCGCTCTCACCAGCGTCCTGGAGGCCGGTGATAGGGCGGTGGTCCTGGTGAGCGGCTTCTTCGCTGCTCGGATGCGGGAGATCGCCCTGCGCCTCGGAGCGGAAGTGATCTCGCTCGGGGACCGCTGGGGCGAGCCGGTCGCAGTGGATCAGGTGGCTCGAACCCTGGACGAGCACTCGGACACGAAAACCGTGCTCGCCGTCCACGGAGAGACCTCCACCGGGCTGTACCAGCCCCTCCCGGAGATCGGTGAGCTCTGTCGCCGTCGAGACGTCCTGTTCGTGGTCGACGCCGTGCCTACGCTGGGTGGCATGGAGCTGGATGTGGATGGGTGGGGGATCGACGTCTGCTACGCCGGCTCGCAAAAGTGCCTGTCCGCCCCGCCCGGGCTGGCTCCGATCACGTTCTCGCCGAACGCGGTTCGGGCCATGGAGTCCCGGCGGCGTCCGCCCCCGAGCTTCTACCTGGACGCTCTCCTGATCAGGCGGTACGTGGGCACCGAGCGGCTGTATCACCACACCGCGCCGATCTCCACCCTCTATGCCCTGCACGAAGCGCTCCGGCTGGTCCTCGAGGAGGGCCTGGAGGAGCGATGGCGCCGTCATCGGGAGATCGGCGCCGAGCTGCTGATGGCCCTGGAGGACCGCGGATTCCGGCCGGTCCCTCCTGAGGGCTTCCGGATGCCCCAGCTCGCAGCCGTCTGGCTTTCCGATGGACTCGAGGACCGACCCAATCGCGAGCGCCTGCTCCATGAGTTCGGCATCGAGGTCGCCGGCGGCCTGGGTGAATTCGCGGGGAAGGTCTGGCGGGTTGGCGTGATGGGCGAGTCCTGCACGCACGAGAACGTCAAGACGTTCCTTGCTGCGCTGGACCAGTTGCTGTCCTAGCTGGAACGCTTTACGGTCGCTCGTCTCCCAGGATGTGCGAGCGAGACCTCACCAGCCTCCGGTACAAGCCGCGTAAGACTTCGCATCCTTTTTCCCGTAGCGATCCGTGCCCATGTTCAGGTTGCGTCCGAAACAGAACACAGTTCCACTCGCGCTTTTCGTCACGAGGACGATGCTCTGCCCCCCAACCCGGATGCTCACCTGCCCTCGCTTCGCTTTCGTGGATGTGTTGAAGGCGAGCGTCGGAGCGGCCGATTTCGCCGCGCTGGGCGTGAAACCGGCGAAGCTGGCGTGATCCGCGTAGTACGTGAGGGCGGCGACCATGGCGGTCCGCAGGTCGCTCTGGGCTTTTCTATCCTGCGCCTGCTTCTTCCCTTGCTTGGCCGGCTTCGGTGCGGACTCACCGCGCTGGACCTGGAGATTCATCGTGCCCGTGAGATGCAGGGCCCCCGACGGAGCGTTGGCCTGCCGGGGGAAGTCCTTGAACTCGATCGTCATGTCGAATGTGGCGTTCCCGGAAGTTCGATACAGCTCGCCGTGGGCCTGATCGAACCACGCCGTCTGCTGCATGCTCATCGATCCTCCGAACTTCATCTTCGGGTTGCTCCCCCCTAGAAGGGAAAACTGCCCGGCCGAGTTGCCCGAGGCTGCGAGCACCTTCTTGAGATCGATATTCATGTCGAGCGGCAGCGAGAGCGTGCTGAAGAGCACGGCCATCCGCTTCCCGTCGATCACCTCGTAGCGAAGAAGGCTGCTCTCCACGTCATATCGGAGGCGGCCCATGCCGAAGGGGAGTTCCTGGTCGAACCTCTTCGTCCAGGAGTCGCCGACGTTGACCGGATGGTCGGGCAGCAGGGGCATGAACTGGTCGCTTCCGGGGACAAGGGATCCCAGGTCACTGTTTGAGGCGAACCCGCTGATCTCGAACCCCGCGGACAGGATCCGCCCATCCTTGGCCACGCGGATCCGGGTGGTCTGGGAAGGAATCGCCGGAGCCGGCTGCCCGTTGAACTGCGCCGACTCGGTTGTGGCGGTCACCGCGACCGTTGCCGTTCCGTCCGAATCGGTGGACTCCACCCGCCACGAGATGGTCTGGTCCATCTGCATGTTGAGGGGCATCTGCTGCCCTTGGGCGGAGATCGTGCCCTGCATGCCGAGGTGCACGTCGTAGGCGTAGGTGCTGTTTCGGCTGAGGGCCAGGGCGAAGGCGGTGCCACCGCTCGAGGAAGAGCGCCGGTTGAGGAAGAAGTACGCCCCGGCGGCCGCCACCAGGACCACCACCAGGCCCAGCGCGATCGGCCGGCGAGGCCGCGGAAGCCCTGAGCTCATGGCGGGCTTGCCGAAGTTCCAGGCGCCGTCGACGGAAGGCCTGGGAGCGCCGGGCACCACTGCGGGGCTTCGGACTGCAGGCGGCCCCGGATCGGCGGCAGCGCCCACCCGGAGCGACCCCCCGGCAGGTGGTTGCTCGGCTGTATCCTCCCGGCTGAAAGGGGAGAAGGTGTGCTCGTTCTGGTCCATGGGCTCCTCGTCGGTTGCCGCCAACGGCCCGCTTGCGGGCCTGACGTAAGGATCGGGCCTGGACGGAGGAGCCTTTACAGCGTCTCGCCTTTCGTGGAGGAGGGGACATGCAGAACGTGAAGGCGATGGCTGCCCGTCTGACCGAGCCGTGGAAGCCCATGATCGTGGCCGAGATCGGAGGCTTCCTGATGAAGGTCGTGAAGCTTCACGGGACCTTCCCGTGGCACGTTCATGAGGGAGAGGACGAGCTCTTCTACTGCATCCAGGGCGGGTTCCGGATCGAACAGGAATGGGCCCCCGACGTGGCACTCAACGAGGGAGACGTGGTCACGATCCCGGCAGGCCGGCGGCACCGACCTGTGGCGGAGCGGCCGGCGCTGGCCATCCTCTTCGAGAAGGCCGAGATCAGCCAGTACGGCGATTGATGTGGCCGAACGAATCCAGCCGCTTCCACCACCTGGGTCTTCGCGACGAGGCGGCCCAGGCATCCGGCAGAACGAAGGGTCGCCGGTGGACGGTCGTCGGTGTCGCACGGATTGGGCGCGTACTCGGCTGCTCGGCCCACATCGAGTCGGGGACAGGGATGTCCGCCGGGGCGGTCCGCCGTGGCGGGCCCCAGATGTCGTCCGAAGTCGGTCCGTCGACCGGCCGTGGCATGACTGTGTGGAGCACTCGTGGGGTTCCCCAGATCTCCTCGGCTCCGTTGTCGCGGCCAAACCCCGCCACGTCGTGGGGGTTCGTGCCGGGATGGGGACCCTGCATGTGGCCGACCCCATTGCCGTTGGGGGCGGGCCACCAGATCGCATCGAACTCGGGGTGCTCGTTCGAAGCGCGCTCCGGAATCGGCTCGTGGTGCACGTCGCTCCTCGCTACCTGTGGTGATCCACGCGGGCGCCCTCGGGTAGGGCCGCCTATTGAAGGCTCGTCTGAAAAGGCCCTGCGGTTGAGCCCGCGGGCACGCCCGGCTGCCCCTGGAAGCCCCAAGCCCTGGCGGCCCGATGGGGTGTGAGAACATCGGGCCGATGCCGGGGATCGACTTGCACACGCATACGGTGTACTCGGACGGGACGTTCACCCCGCGGGAGCTGCTCGAGCTGGCCCGTGACCGGAGCCTTGACGTCGTGGCCGTGACCGACCACGACACGACGAATGGACTGATGGAAGCGACGGCGTCGGGCGCCGAGCTTGGGATCGAGGTGGTCCCAGGGGTCGAGTTCTCCACTGTCCGCGACGGTGAGGGCGTCCATGTGCTCGGCTACTTCATGGACCCATCGCATCCGGAGCTCACGGCTGAGCTGCAGAGGCTTCGGGAGGACCGGTTCGGCCGCGGCGAACGGATGGTCCGCAGGCTCCAGGAGCTCGGCTACCCGATCACGTTCCAGCGAGTCAGGGAGATCGCCCGGGGCGGCAACATCATCCGCCCCCACGTGGCCCAAGCCCTCGTCGAAGCGGGGGTCGTGCCCACGTTGAAGGATGCGTTCTCCGATGAGCTGATCGGCTCGGGAGGCAGAGCCTACGTGGAGAAGCACGCGCTTCATCCGCTCGAGGCGATCGCGCTCATCCATCGCGCCGGGGGGGCCTGCGTGCTGGCCCACCCGGGAACGTGGCGGGAAGCGGCCCCGGTACCGGACGAGGTGATCGACGAGCTCATCGAGGCGGGGCTCGACGGCATTGAGGCGCGCCATCCAGAGCACATGCCGGAGCTCGAAGCTCGCTACGTGGGACTGGCCGAGGCCCAAGGCCTGTTCTGGACCGGGTCATCGGACTGCCATGGCACCCGGTACGAGCCCGTGCGCCTTGGAATGCGGAGAACTCCGCCGGAACAACTGGAGGCCCTTCGAGCTCGAGCCGCCGAACTTCGCGCCTCCACGAGCCGTTAGCTGCCCGGGGGCCCCGTCCTGGTACCGGCTCCAGGCATCCGTTCGATCGAAGAGAGCGCTCGCTGGGCCGACGAGACGTTTCCCTTTCGCTCATACGCCGCCCGTCCTTCCGACGCTGCCGCCATGGCGTCATCCATCCGGCCTGCCAGGTGCAGGACTTCGCACAGGTCCAAGAGTGCGTCTCCGTGAGCATTGGGGAAGTCCATCCGAGTTGTGATCTCCACGGCTTCCCGTGCCAACCGGTCGGCTTCTTCGAACCTGCCGGCCCGAGCGAGGAGCTTGGCCCGGACCCCGCGCCATCGGGCCTGGACGTCGAGGTCATCGGGAGCTGCTCCCTTCTCGCTGATCTCTGCGTAGGCCCCCGCTTCGTCGTGCCGACCTTGCGTGTACAGACACTCCGCCAGCATCGCAGCGATCGTTGCGAGATATATCTTCTCCCCGAGGGCCTCCAAGGCTCGGTAGTCATCGGTGAGCTCCTGCTCTGCTCCTCTCGGGTTGCCGGCGAGCATCTCCACGAAAGCCGTCGACTGGGAGGCGGTGGCGGCATTGATCCTCATGCCGAGGTCAACCGCCATGGGCCTGATCTTGGCCGCCAGCTCGCGGGCACGGTCGAATTCGCCGGCCATGGCTTTCAGGCCGGCCAGCGAGAAGAGGACGGCATGGCGGAGCCGGGGCAGGGTCTTGGCTCTGTCGAGGAGGGCCTCGCACCGTTCGATGGCTTCGACGACGGGAGTGGTTCCGTAGAACGCGGCGAAGCAGTAGTTGGCCAGCGCCCGCACCTCGAGGTGTTCCGCCCCGGCCTTCCTGGCGAACTCGACTTCTCGAAGGGTCGCCTCTGCGGCCAGGTCGTATCGTCCTTCCCACCAGTGGACTGAGGTCATCACACCCCAGGCCTTTGCCAGGCCCAGGTGATCGCCGGCTTCATGGAGGCTTCGGAAGACGCCCTCGATCTCGTGACGGGTTCGCTCGGGCCAGCCCTCCGGCTCGGTGTCCTCCAGCAGGAGGAGCCGAGCCATGACGGCGTGAGCCTCCAGCCGCCGGTCGCCGGCCGCAGCGGCCTTCTCGGCCGCATCCGCGATCAGTGCTCGGGCCCGCTCGTACTCACCGATCTCCGTCAGGGCGAAGGCGAGGTCCGGGAGCAGCTCCAAGCGTCGGGGCTCATCGGCGGGCAACAGGTCAGCAGCGCGCGATAGCAGGTTGGCCACGGCGCCGGTGTCGCTCCTGGCCGAAGCTCTCATCCCCGCAGATGCCAGCCTCTCCGACGCCCTGGCGGCAAGCGCATGATCGTCCGGCATCGTCGGGCGAAGCTCGGTTCGGTATCGGAAGGCCTGTTCCAGGTGGTACCCGACGATCTCTTCGAGCTCCCGCGCGCGATCACCGGACACGCGTTCCAGCCATGCCGCGAACCTCTCGTGGAGATCTGCCCGGACCCGTTTGAGGATGCCGGCGTACGCGGCATCCCGGATGAGGACGTGCGAAAAGCGGTAGGCATCCTCGCCGGTGAACGTCGAGTCGTCGGGATGGACCAAGTCCTTGTCGACGAGGCTCACCAGGTCACGCCACACCCGCCCTCTCGTTTCCTCCCGAGAAAGCTCGACCACCGCTCCTCCGTAGAACACGAGGCCCACCACTGACGCTCGCTCGATCAAGTCCCGCTCTTCCCGCGACAATCGATCGAGGCGTGCCCCGAGGAGCGCGGAGATGGTGGCAGGGATGGGATGTTCCGGGACCGAGGTGGATAGTACGAATCGGCCGCCTTCCGGCCGGAGCAACCCCTGGTCGATCCACATGGCGAGGATCTGCTCCACGAACAACGGATTGCCGCCCGCGGCTGCCATCATGCCAGCCCGGGCCTCCGGGGGCAGTTCCACCCCTCCGAGAATGCTCCTGAGCATCTCGTCGCTCTCATCCTCGCTGAGGGGTCGGAGCGTGATCGTCGAGGCCAGGTCCAGGTCTCGACCCCATCCCGGACGAGCCTCCAGCAGTTCCGGCCGCGCCGCGCAGACCAGGAGGACCGGGGCATCACCGAACTCCACGAGGTGCTCGATCATGTCCAGAAGGGTGGACTCCGCCCAGTGGATGTCGTCGAACACGACTACCAGGGGCCAGTCTCGCGCCAAGGCCTCGAGGAACTTCCGCGCAGCCCAGAACGTCTCCTGAAGGGCGTGGGAGACGCCGGAGAGCCCGATGACCGAGGCGATCCGCTCGGCGACGAGTGGAGCGTCGAGATCTGTGCCGACCGCCGCGGTCAGCTTCCGCATCGCTTCCTCCGCGGTGTCCTGCTCGCTGATCAACGCGGCCTCCTTGGCTACCTCGGCCAGCGGCCAGAACGTGATCCCCTCTCCGTAGGAGAGGCACCTGCCGCGCAGGGCCTTCGCTCCCCTGGAAGTAGCGGCGAGGAACTCGGCCACAAGGCGTGACTTTCCCAGGCCGGCCGTCCCCATCAGCGTCACCAATCGGCACCTGCGGTCCTCGATCACGCGGTCCAATTCCTGATGGAGTGCCTCCAGCTCACGCCGGCGGCCCACCATGCGCCCCTCCATCCGTCGAACCGATGGGACGTCCGGCTTCACAGCCATCAGGAGGTAGGCCGGCACGGTCTCGGCCTTGCCCTTGAGCGTGAGGGGCTCGACCGGCTCCGCCTCCACCGCGGCTCGCACCAGCCGCCAGGTCGCCTCACCGATCAGGGTCTCTCCGGAAGGAGCGGCCTGCTCCAGCCGAGCAGCGGTGTTCACGGGATCGCCGGTAACCAGGCGCTGCCCCGTGGCGACGTTGCCCGCCACCACTTCTCCCGTATGGACGCCGGTCCGGTTGACGAGCCTGAGACCCCACGTTGACTCCAGCTCATCGTTCAGGTCTGCTAGCTCATGGTTCATCTCCCACGCTGCGCGCACTGCTCGTAGAGCGTCGTCCTCGTGCTGGCGGGGAAGGCCAAACACCGCCATCACAGCATCCCCGATGTATTTCTCCACGGTTCCACCATGGCGTTCGAGGACCGACTTCATCCTCCCGAAGTACAGGCCCAGCATCTCCCGCAAGGATTCGGAGTCCAGGCGCTCCCCCAGGGGTGTCGAGCCCACGAGGTCCGAGAACACGATCGTGACGGTCTTGCGTACCTCCGCTGCAGGAGTCGATCCGAGCTGGGTGCCACACACGCCGCAGAAGCGGAACCGCTCGGGATTGGCCTCGCCGCAACTGGGACAAACGGGCACGGTCTCCTCCTCCACCACGGGGACCGACGGCGGCCCCCGAGTGCTCAGTCTGCATGTCGCCCCCATCCCTGTGAAGTGGCGCTCCGGAGTTGCGCACACCCTCATGCAGTGATGGAGTGCGCCTGTGCAGATCGACAACGAGTTCGTTGTCCCGGCACCTCTCGAGCAGGTCTGGGACCACCTGCTGGACGTGGAGAAGATCGCTCCGTGTGCCCCGGGGGCGGAGCTCACAGAGGTGGTGGACGAGCGGACCTGGAAGGGCAAGATGAACGTCAAGGTGGGCCCAGTGGCCATGTCCTTCGCGGGGACGGTGGTCATTCAGGACCGAGATGACGCTGCTCGTCGCGCCGTGCTGAAGGCCGAGGGAAGGGAACAGAAGGGGCGGGGGGCGGCCTCGGCCGTCGTGACCGCCTGGCTGGAGGAGGCGGAGGGCGGGACGAAGGTCTCCATCTCGACCGACCTGACCATCTCGGGAGCAGCCGCCCAGTACGGCCGGGGCATGATCGGTGACGTCTCGAAGCGCCTCACGGGCGAGTTTGCTGCCTGCCTCCAGGACAGCATGGGGGCCCAGAAAGCGTCGGAGGAGCCGAGGGACACGCCCGGCGAGGAATCATCGGCTCCGCCTGCACCCGCACAGGCGGGTGGAGTGCCGGCCACGATGCCACCACCGCGACCTGTCGCGGCGAAACCGGTCAAGGGCCTGCGTCTAGCCGTATGGGCCCTATGGCGAGCGATCGTTCGCACGATCAAGCGCCTGTTCGGAGGGGCGTCGGACTGACAGCTGCCCGGGTTGCGTTTCGGAATTCCCAGGCGTAAAACGAGCGTGGCCCTGAGCGTCCCCCGCGTGGCCAGCCGCCGCGACAGGGTTCTGTCTCTCGCCGTTGCAAAGGAGGTTTGAATGCTTCCGGCACGGTTCGATTACCACCGGCCCGAAACGCTGGATGAGGCCCTCGAGTTGATGGATCGATTCGGCGACGAGGCCAAGGTTCTGGCGGGCGGCATGAGCCTGATCCCGCTGATGAAGCTGCGGTTCGCCTCCCCGGCGAATGTTGTTGACATCAACAGGATCGCGGAGCTTTCGGGGATGTCGGAGTCGGGCGGCGAGCTGCGGGTGATGGCAGTGACCCGCAACAGCGAGCTGGAGACCTCGGATCTCCTCAGGAAACGCTACCCGGTCATGGCTGCAGCGGCCCCCCTCATCTCAGATCCCATCGTTCGGAACAGGGGGACCATTGGAGGCGCCCTGGCTCACGCCGATCCGGCCGGTGACTGGGGGTCGGTGATGCTGGCTCTGAGGGCCCAGGTCGTGGCACGGACCACATCGGGCGAACGGGTCATCCCGATCGACGATCTGTTCGAGACCACGTTCACCACCACGCTCCTGCCCAACGAGATCCTCACCGAGGTGAAGGTCCCCGCACCCAACGCTCGGTCGGGGGGCGCGTACCTGAAGCTCGAACGGAAGGTCGGCGACTTCGCCACCGTAGGGGTGGCCGTGCAGCTCTCTCTCGATGATGGCCACATCAGCAGCGCCGGGATCGGACTCACCGCGGTCGGTACCACCAACGTCCGGCCCGGGGAGGCTGAGGAGACGCTCGTGGGAGCAGAACCAACGGAGGAAGCCTTCGCCGAGGCGGGCCGGCGAGCCGCGGCCGCGGCCGAGCCGATGACGGACGTCCGGGGGAGCGCGGAGTACAAACGGCACGTGGTTGAGGTCTTCGTCCGCCGCGGCCTGGCCCTCGCGCAGCAGATAGCTCAGGGTTCCTGAGAAGGGAGACACGATGCAGATCACGGTCACCGTCAACGGAACCGAGCGAAAGGCCGACATCGAGCCTCGCCTGCTACTCGTTCATCTCATCCGGGACGTGCTGGGGCTTACCGGGACTCACATCGGCTGCGACACCTCGAACTGCGGCGCCTGCACGGTTCTTCTCGATGACGTTCCGGTGAAGTCCTGCACGATGTTCGGGGTCCAGGCCGACGGCCGTTCGATCACGACCGTCGAAGGACTGGCGCGGAACGGCCAGCTCCATCCGATCCAAACGGCCTTCAAGGAAGAACACGGGCTCCAGTGCGGCTTCTGCACGCCCGCCATGTTGTTGACCGGCGCGGCGCTGCTCGATCGAAATCCGCAACCCACCGAGGAGGAGATCCGGTGGGCCATATCGGGCAACATCTGCCGGTGCACTGGCTACATGAACATCGTGAAGGCGATCGAAGCTGCGGGGCAGGCGATGGCCAGTCAGAAGGCGCCCGCGGCCACGTCGAGCTGAATAAGGGGTCCAGGGGGGTAGCAGCCACGAGCGAAGCGAGGCAGCTGCGAACCCCCTGGCTCGCGAAGTGACCCGGCCCCCCGGGCGGGGCGCTTCCGAGGAGATAAAGGGGGTCCGGACGATGGCGACCGAGGTAACCGAAATCCAGGGCATCGGCCACCGGGTCAAGCGGAAGGAGGACGACCGGTTCATCCGGGGGAAGGGCACGTATGTCGACGACGTGAAGCTCCCCGGGATGCTCCATATGGCTATTCTGCGAAGCCCGTTCGCTCACGCAAAGATCCGTTCGATCGACACGTCCAAGGCCACTGCCCTTCCCGGTGTGGTGGCAGTGGTGACCGGAGACCTGCTGGCCCAGCACAACCTGGCATGGATGCCGACACTGTCGGGCGATACCCAGGCCGTGCTGGCTACGGACAAGGTTCGCTTCCAGGGCCAGGAGGTGGCCTGCGCCATCGCCGAGGACCCGTACGTGGCCAAGGACGCCCTCGAGCTGATCGAGGTCGACTACGACCCGCTCCCCGCGGTGGTCACCCCTCAGTGGGCGCTGGAGGCGGACGCGCCCATCATCCGTGACGACAAGGAGGGGCAGACCGGCAACCACATCTATCACTGGGAGTCCGGCGACAAGGCAAAGACCGACAAGGCCTTCGCCGGTGCAGACGTCGTGGTCTCGCTCGACACGTTCTACCCTCGGTCTCACCCGGCGCCGGTGGAGACCTGCGGCTGCGTGGCCGACGTGAACCCTGCCACCGGCCGGGCCACGATCTGGATGACCTCGCAGGCCCCCCACGCCATCCGCACGGTCTTCGCCCTGGTGGCGGGGCTGCCCGAGGAGAACATCCGGATCATCTCTCCAGACATCGGGGGAGGCTTCGGCAACAAGGTCCCGGTCTACCCGGGCTACGTCGTGGCCACGGCCGCGTCACTCCTGCTGGGCAGGCCGGTAAAGTGGATCGAGGACCGCTCGGAGAACCTGATCTCGACCGGGTTCGCGCGGGACTTCCACATGCACGGCGAGCTAGCCCTCAAGCGCGACGGGAGCATGCTCGGCCTTCGCGTCTCGCTTCTGGCGGATGAGGGTGCGTTTCACGCCGACGCGCAGCCGTCGAAGTTCAAGGTCGGACTGTTCCACATCGTGACAGGCTCATATGACCTCCCCGCGGCCCATGTCGTGGCCGATGGGGCGTACACGAACAAGGCTCCTGGCGGCGTGGCCTACAGATGCTCCTTCCGGGTCACCGAGGCCTCGTACCTGATCGAGCGGCTGGTCCAGAACGCCGCCTACGAGCTCGGCATGGACCCCGCTGACCTCAGGCTGAAGAACTTCATCGAGAAGGACCAGTTCCCCTACACATCGGCTACGGGGTTCGTGTACGACTCGGGTGACTATCACCGGGCCATGAACATGGCCCTGGAGAAGATCGGGTACGACGAGCTACGCAAGGAGCAGGAGCGCGGCAGGAACGAGGGCCGGCTGCTGGGGGTCGGCCTGGCGTCCTTCACCGAGGTCGTGGGGGCGGGGCCGAGCAAGGACTACGACATCCTCGGCATCAAGATGTTCGACTCCGCCGAGCTCCGCATCCATCCCACCGGCAAGGCCATCCTGAAGATCGGGGTGAAGACCCAGGGACAGGGCCACGAGACTACGTTCGCCCAGATCGTGGCCGAGGAGCTGGGCATCCCACCTGAGGACGTCCTGGTTCAGCACGGCGATACGGACAACACCCCGTACGGGCTGGGAACCTACGCCTCTCGTTCCACACCCACGGCCGGCGCCGCCACTGCGGTCATCTCCCGGAAGCTCCGGGAGAAGGCGAAGAGGATCGCCGCTCATCTCCTGGAAGTGTCCGAGGACGACATCGACTTCGAGAAGGGTAGGTTCTTCGTCCGTGGGGCCCCCGACAAGGCCAAGACGATCCAGGATGTGGCCTTCGCCGCCTACACGAACTTCCCCCCGGGATTGGAGCCGGGGCTGGAGGGGGTCCACTACTACGACCCTCCGAACATGACCTTCCCGTTCGGCACATATGCCGTAGCGGTGGAAGTCGATCCCGAGACCGGCGAGTGGAAGGTTCGCCGCGTGGTAGCGGTCGACGATTGCGGGGTTCGCATCAATCCGATGATCGTGGAGGGGCAGATCCACGGCGGGCTGGCCGAAGGGTTCGGCATCGCGGCCATGGAGCTCATCACCTTCGACGAGGCGGGGAACTGCATCGGCTCGAACTTCATGGACTACCTGCTCCCGACGGCTTGGGAGACCCCCCGGTTCGAACTGGGTGAGACCGTGACGCCGTCGCCCCACCACCCCATCGGGGCAAAGGGAGTGGGCGAGTCGGCCACGGTCGGCTCGCCGGCCGCGTACGTGAACGCCGTCATCGATGCTCTGGCCCACCTGGGCCTCAGGAACATCGACATGCCGCTCACGTCCGGTAAGGTCTGGGAGGCCATCCAGGCGGTAGGGGCCAAGGCCGGCGGCTGACCAGTTGAGGGTCGACGTCCTCAAGCTGGCTCGGGAACTTTCCGAACGTGGCGAGGCGTACGTCCTGGCCACCGTGGTGTGGCGGCGTGCGCCGACTTCGGGCCAACTGGGATCGAGGGCGCTCATCACCTCCGACGGCCGTATCAGCGGGTGGGTTGGCGGGGCCTGCGCGGAGCCGGCCGTCGTCGCGCAGGCGGAGCTGGCGCTGGCGGAAGGCGCTCCACGACTTCTGTTCCTCGGTACTCCCGAAGAGCTTGCCGAGCACCATCGCAAGAGCGTGGTGCTCGTGCCCATCGCGTGCCAGAGTGAGGGCGCGCTGGAGGTCTACGTGGAACCGGTGCTTCCTCCACCACATCTGGTCGTGATCGGCCGCTCCCCGACCGCTGAGGCCCTGGCGGGGCTCGGCTCTGCCCTCGGCTGGAAGGCGGTGCTGGTGGATGCAGAGCGCGAGGATGACTTCGAGGACGGCTCGGGGGAAGAGGGCCTGGAAAGGACCCGGGACCTGGACGCCGCTGGGATCGGGGAACGTTCGTTCGTTGTGGTGGCCACCCAGGGCCACTACGACGAGGAGGCGCTCGAGCGCGCCCTCGCCACGCCGGCGGCGTATGTCGGACTGATCGCGTCGCACAAGCGGGCCGAAGCCGTGAAGGATTTCCTCCGCGACCGGGGCGTCCCCGAGGAGCAGCTGCAACGCGTGCGCGCACCGGCCGGGCTTGACCTGGGCAGTCTCCCGGCGGAGGAGATCGGTGTGGCCGTGCTGGCCGAAATCGTCCAGATCAAGGCTTTGGTGAAGCGGGGAGAGGCCGCCGGCGGCCCGCGTGCCTCGGTCGTACACGAGGCGGTCGATCCGGTCTGTGGCATGACGGTCAAGGTCTCAACCGCCAGGTACCGGTCGGTCCATGACGGGCGGACGTATTACTTTTGCTCTGCCGGCTGCCTCGGCAAGTTCGAAGGGGAGCCGCCCGCGTATGTCGGGGCCGGGGCGTGAGAGACTGGCCTGTATGGACGAGGAACAGGTCCGTCGTCGCGTGCGGGAGGACGAGAAGCTCCTCCGCCGGGCCGAGAAGGCGCTCACCGAGATCAAGGTGGCCAGCGGGCTGTTGGATGAGCACGCCTCGGTGCTGGCGGCTCTGCGCATCCGCCTGAAGGGTGATCCGGGCAAGTCGCTGGAGGACCTTTTGACGGCGGCGGGCGACCTGGAGTCCGGGTCCAGGCTGGAGGAGCTCCTCCAGGAGAAGTCGAAGCCGAAGGGCTCGTTGGACGACATCCTGGCCGAGAAGCCCAAGCCGAAGCCCGACTGGCCCTCCGGGTAGCACTGGCCTGCCTGCCCCGGTTCCTCAGGCCAGTCGGAGCGCGCCGGCCAGTTCTTCCAGACTCTCTATGTTGTGCCCGGGGAGGAACACATCGACGAACGGGAGCGATGCCGCCATGCCTCTGGCCAGCGGTTCGTAGCGGGGGCTTCCTTTCAGGGGATTCAGCCACAGCACTCGGTGGGCCAGCCGGGAAAGACGAGCCATCTGCGCAGCCAACACGTTTGGGTCGCCTCGTTCCAGACCGTCCGAGCAGAAGACGACCACGCTACCGCGAAGTGCCGTCCGCGCCGACCATCGGTCCAGCAGCTCCTTCAGTGAATCGCCGATCCGGGTCCCGCCCTCCCAATCGGTGACGGTGGATCCCACCGCCGCCAATGCTTGCCGCGGATCTCGGGTTTTCAGGGCCCGGGTGATCCGGGTCAGCCTGGTGCCAAAGCAGAACACCTCGACCCTGCGCCCGGCAGCGGCTGCCGCATGGGCGAACTCGACCAGAGGACGTCCGTAGGGAGCCATCGACCCCGAGACATCGAGGATGAGGACCAGAGGGCGTCGTCTTGTCTCGCGCTTCTTCCAGGCACGGTGGAAGGGCTCGCCCTCGGTCCTCAGTGACCGGCGGAGCGTACGCCGGAGGTCGAATCGCTCGCCCCGGCCCGACGGCCGGTACCGGCGAGATGGCCGGCTCGGAGCGATCAGCGCGAGCCGCCTGATCCGCGCCAGGGCGGACCGTCGCTCCTCGTCCGACATCTCGGCGAAGTCCTTCGTCCGCAGGCGCTCGATGTCGCTGGCCACGATGCGGATGGCGGACGCCCCCTCCGGTTCCTCACCCGTCTCACCCGGTGACCACCGCGCGGCGGCCACGATTCTCGTTCCTTCCGAGATCGCTTCCGCCGGGCGACCCACAGCGGGCTCCTCGGCCCCCGCCTCCAACGAGTTCTCCTCGAGAGGTTCGACCCCGGCGGGGCCGAAATAGCGATCGAAGGCCTCATCGAGAAGAGCGAAGTCCTCCGGCCTGGAGACGAGCGTGGCCCGAGCGGCGAGGTGGAGGTCGGTCCTGTCGAAGACGTCCAGGGCTGAGGCGGCCCGGCAGAACGAGAGGATCCTGCCGGTTCCGACCGCGAGCCCCCGGGACCGCACATACCGCCCGAACCCCACGAGGCGGTGAAAGGGTTGTCCGCCGCCTGAGGCGAAGCGTCGCGCTCCCGTGGTCACTGGCAGGCTCCTACACGCTCGGATCGAAGAGCCTGCCGATGGAGGAGCGAGCCAGCTCCAGGTCGTCATGGTCCTTGAGCACGGCCCCGAGGGTGGCCTCGGCCGCCTCGCCGTTCAGCGTCTCCACCCCGAGGAAAGCGAGTGCGTGCGCCCAGTCGATGGCTTCGGCGACGCCGGGCCGCTTGGCCACATCGAGCTCCCGGAGCATGGCCACCGCCCCCGCCACCTGCGCCGCCAGGCTGCGGGGGACTTCGGGCGCGCGGACCCCGATGATCTCGATCTCGCGCTCCAGGGTGGGGTGGTCGATCCAGTGGTAGAGGCAGCGCCTCTTGAGGGCGTCGTGCAGCTCGCGGGTCCGGTTCGAGGTGATGACGACGGCCGGCGGCCGGTCGGCCGCGATCCGCCCGATCTCCGGCACGGTCACCGCGAACTCGGAGAGGACCTCGAGGAGGAAGGCCTCGAACTCGTCGTCTGCGCGGTCCAGCTCGTCGACCAGGAGAACCGCGGTGTCTCCCGCCCGCAGCGCCGCCAGGAGGGGCCGCTCCACCAGGAACTCCTCCCCGAACAGATCCTCGACCGAAGCCTGTGGCTGGGCCGTCTGGAGCGCCCGCACCGCGATGAGCTGCCGCGAATAGTTCCACTCGTACAGCGCCTGGCTGGCGTCGATGCCCTCATAGCACTGCAGCCGGATGAGCCGCCTGTCCAGCGTCCCGGCGAGGGCCTTGGCAACTTCCGTCTTTCCTACTCCGGCCTCGCCCTCCAACAGCAGCGGCTTGTTCAGGGAAACCGCGAGGTAGATGGCGGTGGCCAAGCCCCGATCGGCCAGATACGCCTGGTGCCGAAACGAGACGCGGAGTTCCTCCACCGAGGAGAAGGGAAGGAGTCTACTCATCACGCCTCATCTTAGGAGGGTCCATGCGGGAACAGCGGCAGGTCGGCCTGTCGAGGATCGCGTTGACCTTCCTCCGCCTTGGGATCGTCGGGTTCGGGGGGCCGGCCTCGCACATCGCCCTTATGCAGGAGCAGCTGGTGGAGCGGCGAGGATGGGTCCAGCGTGACCGCTTCAAGGAGGCGCTCGGTGTCACCAGCCTGATCCCCGGACCGAACTCCTCCGAGCTCGCCATCCACACCGGGTATCTGATGGGTGGGCAGGCCGGAGCGCTCCTGTTTGGAGGAGGGTATGTCCTGATCCCGCTGCTCCAGCCGGAGGTCATCGCTCGAGGATGGCTCACCAAAGCCCAGTTCCTCGACGGCATCGCCCTGGGCCAGGCCACTCCGGGTCCGATCGTGACGACGTCCGCGTTCGTCGGCTATGCGGTGACCCGCGTTCCCGGTGCCGTCGTAGCGACGGTGGCGATCTACGTCCCGTCATTCCTGTTCGTCATGGCCGGGACGGGCCCCTTCCTCCGATCCTTTCGGGACCGCCCCGCCGTGAGTGCGTTCACCCGAGGAGTCTCCGCCGCAGCCCTCGGAGCCATCGCCGGAGCTGAGGTCACGCTCGGGCGGGTCGGGCTGAACACGCCGCTCAAGGCGGCCATCGGGATCGCGGCCGTAGTCGCCCTGCTCAGGCGGGTGCCCATCTGGCTCGTGCTGCCCGCGGCCGGGGCCATCAGCATCCTGGTCGGCGTGATTCGCTGAACCGGACGCCCCAGGCAGGCACCGGGGCAGCTTCCTCTCAGCGCAGGCGATCGGGGGAGAACGGTTCGGGATCGAACGGGAGGGGCTCGTCGAATATCGTCGCCACAAGTAGGCGCGCCGTACCTCCACCCAGGGTCACCCCCAACGAGCCGTGGCCGGCGGCGACGATCAGGCCGTCGGCCACCCCACCCAGGATCGGACGGCCATCCGGAGTGACCGGCCGGATCCCCCACCACGCCCCCAGCACCTCGGCCTTGGCCAGGGGTGGGGCCAGGCGGATTGCTTCTCGAAGCAATCGCTGCGGCACGGCAGGGTCCTCTGGTTCGGGCGTGACCGCGGTCTGTCGGGAACCGCCCACCAGGATGGTCCCGTCGGGGTTCGGCTGGAGCAACACGCCGGCGTCGACGGCCGGGTTGCCCTCGGCCACCTGTTCCGCTCGCGGCGGCGGCACGGGCTCGGCACTCGGAGGGATGTGCCACCCCGCTCGGCCAACCAGACGACCCACCACCGCCTCCGGAGGAGCGAGGTGAACGAGCCATCCTCGGGCTCCCGTAACAGGGAGCTGGACTCCCACGGACCGAAGGATCGAAGACGTCCAGGGGCCCGCGGCGATGATCACTGTTTCGGCGTGGATGGGGCCGTGATCCGTGATCACCCCCCGGATGCGGTCATTCGAGACAACCAGAGACCGGATGGCCATGTGAGTACGGACATCGGCGCCATGGGCTCGGGCAATCAGCGCGAGCGAGACCGTGAGCGCGGCGGGATCGAGCCTGCGGCCATCCTCGAGGAGCCATCCCTCGGTTAGATCGTCGGCCAGGGAGGGCTCCAGCTCGCCTATCGCCGATCGGTCCAGGTCTTCCACCGCTACTCCGCACGCGGCAGCCGCCTCGGCTTCCTCCCGCCCCGCCTTCTGCTCGGCCTGGTCGTCACCGGCGGCCACCAGGAACCCGATCGGACCCGGGTCCAGGCCCAAGGGGATCGGGGCCAAGTCCTTGATCTCGTCGTAGGCGGCCGCGGTCTCCCTGGCCATCGGGACCATCACGGGGTCGAGGGGCGAGAGGAGCAGCCCGTGGTTCCTGCCGGATGCTCCTGCCGCCAGTTCCGACCGCTCGAGCAGCGTGACCTTGGCCCCTCGCCGAGCGAGCTCGTAGGCGGTGGCGCAGCCAATGATCCCGCCCCCCACGACGATGGCCTCGGCCTGCCCGGTCACAGCTAAAGGCTAGCTGGAGAGGCACTGGCCAGCCTGGCTGGAGGATCATCCGAAGCTTCCTCGTCCCGGCAACTGGCTCGATACTTCATGTGCCGAGCGTCACACCGCAGAGGTGTCGAGAATCAGGCCGACAATGTGGCGCACGTCACTGGCTTCCGCCGCACCTACCACGAATGTAGCGGTCATGGCGCCCCTGCTTCCCCGGACGGCTGTCTCAACTTCCGTTTCTAGACACGCCTCGCACCAACTCAGGAACAAGGCAAGCATCCTCGGGAATCTAGCCGACGCGATATCCACCCAGTGGGACAAGATGGAGCATCAAGCACGCCTCTCCATCGTGCGGAAGATGCAGGTGCTCGCGCTTGAATTGGGTCAGCTCGCGGACCGGAGTGGACCCAGCTTCGGACGCGCCGACCTCGAGGCCGGTTCTCCCTGGTTCGACGGTCTTTCCCTGCTCACTCCACGCGAGCACGAGGTCCTGCGGGCGCTGACATTTGGGGCATCCACTGAGAGGATCGGGGAACTGCTCGGAGTCACTACGTCGACGGTGAGGAGCCACGTGAAGAGCGTCCTGGCGAAGCTCGGGGTTCATTCTCGGATCGAGGCCGTCGCGCTGCTCGTCAGACGTGACACCCACCTGGATAAGCCGGCCTAAGGCCCCGTAGCCCTCCTGAATGGTCCATTTTATGGCTTTCTTTCCCCCCCAAATTGGGGATGCGCATCCCCACAAAGGGTAGTTAAGTCCCCCCTCGTGACCTAGGTCATAAGGCCTAGTCCGGCATGTGAGCCGGGGAGAGGAGGTGACGGCGTTCGTTCGGAAGGTCGTTTGTGTGCCCGGCCACATCCGGTAGAGAAGAGGAGGCATCGATGCGGCGAGTATTTCTTCCGGTCCTGGTCGTGGCTCTGTTGGGCCTGACTATCCAGAGTGCCCTGGCGAGCACATCCGGGGCGCATTTCATGTCGGTCTCGGCGTCGATCAATGGCAGCGGCGCCCTCGTGGTGAGCTGGGACGAGGCAGGCCTGGGCAATGAGAACATCGACTACACGCTGACGGCGGACGCCACCGCAACGTATGCCTGCATCAACAACGGCGGGCACCACCCGAAGGCGTCCAACAAGGAGACGGTTGCAGCTCAAGTGGGCTCGGGAGGCTCGTTCCAGGCTAAGAACGGTCGCGTCCAAGCGAGCCTGACAGCCGGCCCGCTGGAGGATCCCAGTTTCCAGTGCCCGTCCGGACAGACGCGCATCCTGGCAAGGGTCACCTACTCGAACATCGTGCTCACAGACACGACGAACAATGTGAGTGCCGAGCCGGCCGACGTATGCCGGTCGTTCTCGAGCCTGTTCCCCTGCTGAGGCGGAGAAGGGGACAACGGATCGCTTCGACGGAAGAGGGTAGGGTTTCCGCCCCCCTACCCTCTTCACGTTTGTGAGCGAGACATCGCGAGCGGATCCTGTTGGGGCGAGCTCCTGGACGTTCGGAGCTCGGATTCCACCTCTGAGCGACCGAATCATCGGCGCCCGGGCGCAGCATGGTTCGATGTGAGCCGAAGCCTGATCGAATCTCGAACGGATCGCGAACTCCGTGATACGTCGAAGACCAAGGATCCGCCGACTCAGAGGAGGCCGGCTAACCGGCTGAGGCCTCCAGGTGCATCTGATCCTCGGCGGTCTCGGAGACGATGACCTGATCCTCTTCGACCGTGAGCCAGATCGATTCAGCACCCTCGTCATCGGCCGGGCCAACATCGGGGATGTGGACGTGCTCCTCCGTGCTCTCTGGTTCGAGAGCTTGGGTGGTCTCCGGGAAGGGAGATTGGCTGACGCCGGAGAGCTCGAGCAGCTCGGTATCCACGGCGAGCATCGCCTCCGCCAGGGGGGCCAGCGCGTGCTGCACCCGCTCGGGGGTCTGGGCGATGTGGCTCCTCACCGTGTCGACCATGGTTTGAACGCGGGCGATCACCGGCTGCACATCCTCCCGCCACGACGCGAACTGCCTCACGCCTGCGTGAACCTCCCCGAGGAGGTGGTTGGCCTCGACGATCTGGCGCTGGGCCTCGTCCCTGGCCCGTTCGATCATCCTGGCGGCTGCCTCCTGTCCCGCCATGAGGATCGAGGTGAGCTCCTCGGCCATCAGTTGGGAGGCCGTCGACTGCTCTGGAGAAGGGACATCGGTCGCCGCCGGCCGTGCCTCGGCTTCGCCCGGCAGGGGCGGAGCGCTGGTCGCCTCGATCGACTCGTCGACTCTCGCCGACAGGGAATCGAGCTGTTCGCCGAACCTGGCCAGCTGTTCTTCCAAGCGGACGTTGTGCGTCTTCACTGATTCGAGCTCGCCCTCGAGCTCCAGGACCCTGGACTCTGACCGCCGCACTCGTTCTTCGGCCATGCGGACCATGATGTCCCGGTCCTCGAGGATCTGGTTCACGACAGCGCGCCGGTAGCCGAACAGCCCTTTGGGCAGCCTCGAAACGTCTTCACTCATGCCACATCCCCCTGGGTCGACCCCAAGGGATTATCAGGTCGCCAAAACGCCAGTTCAACGACCCGGCGGTTTCAGCTCTCTACCGCGAAAGCGCCTCCTGGATGGCCCGGCGAACCAGCACCTTGGAGAGCTCGGTCCGGTACTCCGCGCTGGCGTTCGTGTCGGTCACCGGGTCCGCTCCCTCCGGGGCATGCTCGGCGGCCGTTGTTATGGCCTGGTCCGAGGCCTGCGAACCGGCCAGGGCCTGCTCGACGGCGAAGGCTCGGAGAGGGGTGCTCCCCATGTTCGTGAGCCCGATGGCCGCCTTGGCGATCTGGCCGTTGCTTCGTTCCACCACCGTGGCCACGCCGACGATGGCCCAGTCGAGGGCGCGCCGGTGGAACTTGAGGTAGGACCAGCCCATCCCGGACGCCAGCTTCGGCACCCGAACAGCGGTGAGCACCTCCTGAGGTCCAAGGTCGGTCTCGAACAGGCTCTTGAAGAACCTCGAGGCCGGTACGGTTCGCTCGCCCGAGGGACCGCGGATCACCAGCTCCGCGTCGAGGGTGAGCATCACCGTGGGTGGGTCCGAGGCAGGGTCGCCGTGCGCCAACGACCCTCCCAGTGTGGCCCGGTGACGAACCTGCGGGTCCCCGACCTCGCCTGCGGCGAACGCAACGAGTGGGTTGTGCTGGGCGAGCAGTTGGTTCGACGCGACGTCGGCGATACGGGTGAGAGCCCCGATCTCGATCTTGTCATCGGCTTCTCGAACGTACTCGAGGTCCGTGAGCCGGTCGATGTCGATCAGCACGGAGGGCCGGGCCAGGCGGAGCTTCATCAACGGAAGGAGCGAATGCCCGCCCGCGATCAGCTTGGCCTCGTCGCCGTAGTGCCCCAGCAGTTGCACCGCATGGTCGGCCGATTCCGCTCGTTCGTATTCGAAGGCCGCCGGAATCACTTGGACGCACCCCCCTTCGCCTGCCGGATCGTTCTCCACACGCGCTCGGGGGTCATGGGCCGCTCGATATCGGTCACGCCGAGGTGCGAGAGCGCGTCGACGACCGCGTTGACCACCGCCGGCGGGGAGGCGATGGTGCCGGTCTCCCCGACGCCCTTGACCCCCAGCTCGTTCGTCGTAGAAGGAGTGACGTGGCGCCCCACGATCACCTCGGGAACGTCGGGTGCCGCCGGGACCAGGTAGTTCGTCATGGACGAGGTAAGGAGCTGCCCGTTCTCGTCGTAGGTGGCCTCTTCGAACAGCGCCTCGGCAATGCCCTGGATGACGCCACCTACCACCTGGCCGTCCACGATTTGAGGATTGATGATCGTGCCGACGTCATCCACGGCGACGTACCTGAGCACGTCGACGCCGCCGGTCTCGGTGTCCACTTCCACCGCGCAGATATGCGCACCGTACGGGAACACGAAGTTCTGCGGGTCGTAGACGGCCAGCGCGTTGAGTCCTGGCTCGATGCCGTCTGGGAGGTCGTGGGCCGTCCACGCCGAGAAGGCCAGCTCCGGGATCGTCTTCGCCTTGTCCGGAGCGCCCTTGACCATGAACTTGCCGTCCTCGTAGTCCAGGTCCTCCTCTGAGACCTCCAGCTCGTGCGCGGCGATCTTCCGTGCCTTCTCCACGATCTTCTGGGCGGCCCGATGCACGGCCACGCCCCCCACCGCGAGGCTTCTGCTCCCGTAGGTGTCCATGCCCCATGGCGCCAGCTCGGTGTCGCCGAAGACAACCTCGATGTCCTCGAACGGGACGCCGAGATCGTCGGCAGCGATCTGGGCGAAGGTGGTTTCGTGGCTCTGGCCGTGCGGAGTCGTGCCGATGGCCATCGTCACCTTCCCGGTGGGCAGGACCCGGATGCTGGCGGCGTCCCACCCGCCCGCGGCGTATCGCAGGCTGGAGAGGACCCGGGACGGGGCCAGGCCACACATCTCGAGGTACGTGGAGAACCCGATCCCGAGCTGCTTGATGTCGCCAGAATCCCGTCTGGCCTGCTGCTCCTTGCGGAGTTGCTCGTACCCCACCAGCTCCAGAGCCCTGTCCAGCGTGGACTCGTAGTTTCCCGAGTCCAGGGTGAGGCCGCCGGGTGACGGGGTCGGCTCGGTGAAGGCGGGGATGAAGTTCATCCGTCGGATCTCCACGGGGTCTCGCCCCACCTGCCGGGCCAGCGCATCGATAGACCGTTCCATGGCATACGCGGCCTCGGGCCGGCCCGCGCCACGATACGCATCCGTGGGAACCGTGGTGGTGAACACTCCCGTGAACTCGATGTGGTAGGCCTCACCCCCGTACGGTCCGCAGAACACGAAGGCTCCCAGGAGGGGCGTGCCCGGCGTGATGATCATGAGGTATGCCCCCATGTTCACCAGGATCCGGTCCCTGTATCCGAGGATCTTGCCGTTGCCATCCGCGGCCAGCTCGATCTCCTGGATCTGATCCCGCCCGTGGTGGGTGGCCAGATAGTTCTCCGATCGGGTCTCGGTCCACTTGATGGGGCGGCGGAGCCGCTTGGCCAGTGCCAGAGCCAGCGCCTCCTCCGGGTAGACCTGGAGCTTCGACCCGAAACCGCCGCCTACCCTCGGCGCGATGATCCGGAGCTTGGATTCAGGGATGCCCGTGGTGATGGCCATGCCGACCTTCACGATGTGGGGTATCTGCGACGAGGTCCACAGGGTGAACTCGCCAGTCGACGGGGTGGGGTCCGCCAGAACGGATCGGGGCTCGATGGCATTGGGGATCTGCCGCTGGATCCGGTAGCGCTCCTTCACCTTCACTGGAGCTCGGGCGAATACCGCATCGATATCGCCGTTGGTCAGCGTCCATGTGAAGCACTTGTTCGTGCCGATTTCAGCGTGGACGAGAGGCGTTCCCTCCTTCAGCGCGGCCTCCATGTCAACCACCGCGTCGAGGGGCTCGTAGTCCACCTCTACGGCCTCGGCGGCGTCGGCCGCGACTGCCCTGGATTCGGCCACTACCACGGCCACGCCGTCACCCTGATAACGAGCCGTGTCCTTCGTCAGCGGCCAGTGCGGCGGGTTGTTGATGTCTTCCGTCACCGGCCACGCCATGAGCATGGGACCGGCCCAATCGCCTGCGAGGTCCTGCCCGGAGAAGGCTGCGAACACACCCTCCATCGCCAGCGCCTTCGAGACGTCGATGCTGGTGACCCGGGCGTGAGCGAAGGGACTGCGAACGACATGCATGCAGAGCATCCCGGGCACCGAGATGTCATCCGTGTACCGTGCCTCTCCGGTGATGAGCTCCGGGTCCTCCTTCCGGCGAACCTCGGCGCCTACGTAGCGATCAGCCACCTGTGCCATCTCCGCCCCCTCACTTGGCCGGGGCGGCTGCATCGGCGGAGCGTGTCTCCTCCGCCGCGGCCAGGACCGCCTTCACGATGTTCTGGTAGCCGGTGCAGCGGCACAGGTTGCCCTCGAGACCGAACCGGACGCTCTCCTCGGTCAGGTTCCGGCTTTCCCTGATCAGGCTGTCCGCGGCCATGATCATGCCGGGCGTGCAGTAGCCGCACTGCAGGCCGTGGTGCTCGTGGAAAGCCTTCTGGAGCGGATGCAGCTCACCGTTTCGGGCCATCCCCTCGATGGTGGTGATCTCACGGCCGTCGGCCTGCACCGCCAGCATCGTGCAGGACTTCACCGACTTGCCTTCGACCAACACCGTGCACGAGCCGCACGAAGTGGTGTCGCAGCCCACGTTGGTGCCTGTCAGTCCCAGTTGCTCTCGCAGGAAATAGACGAGCAACTGCCGGGGTTCGACATCGGCTTCGTGTCGGGTGCCGTTGACGGTGACGGAGATTTGTCGCATCGGACGCCTCCTTCCCCGAACACGCCGAAGTGCGCTGAGGGCCGAAGTCTACCGCCGGTGCTCGCGGAACGGGTAGCTGAGCAAGTGGACCGCTGCCGATGGCGAGCCGCCGGCTTTAGACCGGGATCGTTCGCTGGGCCGCCCAGGCCCGAAGGTGGCTGATCTCCTCCGTGCGGGTGCGTGACAGTGGGAGGGTCGATCGAATCTCGGCCAGGATCTCCTGAGTGGTCAGTTCGCATCCCGCTCCGTACGCGCGGTAGAGGGCGCCGACCACCGCGGCCTCGATCTCGGCTCCGGAGAAGCCCTCGGAGGCGGCGGCCAGAGACTGCAGATCGAATGTGGCCGGGTTCCGGTGCCGCTTGGCCAGGTGCAGCCGGAAGATCTCTCGCCGCTGTTCGAGGCGGGGGAGATCCACGAAGAAGATCTCGTCGAATCGGCCTTTCCGCAGGAACTCGGGAGGAAGGGCCGCCACGTCGTTGGCGGTTGCGACCACGAAGACGCCCGGCGGACGGTCCTGCATCCATCGCAGGAACGTTCCAAACAACCTCTGGCTCGCGCCCCCGTCTCCTTCGCCTCCCGACGAGAAGCCCTTCTCGATCTCGTCGATCCAGACGACGGCAGGGGCCATGGCCTCGGCCGCCCGCAATGCTTCGGCCAGGCGGTGCTCCGATTGGCCCAGGTATTTGCTGTAGAGGCGGGCGGGGTCGAGCAGTACCAGGGGAAGCCCCCACGTTCCCGCTACCGTCTTGGCCACCAGCGACTTGCCGCAGCCCGGGACGCCCGTGAGCAGGATGCCTCGCGGAGCCTCCAGGCCGAACCCGGCCGCCGCCGGGTCGAGGGCCTTCCCCCTGAGGCGCAGCCACTCCTTGAGCCGATCCATCCCGCCCACCGAGTCGAGGGTCGCGCCCGTGGGGACCACCTCGAGCGCGTGGCCGGAATCGAGGAGGTCCGCCTTGGCCGCTCGGAGGAAGGCGACGTCGGACCCATCCAGCGTTCCGTCCTTCAGCGCGGCCTGCTGGATGAGCCGCCCGGCCTGGCTGACGGGCAGCCCCCGCACCGCGTCGACAAGGGCTCGCCGGCCCGCCGTGTCAAGGCGTACCGCCAGGTTCCGGGCACCGAGCTCGTCGATCGTCCGCCGGACGACTTCCTCGAGCTCCTTTGACGAAGGTGGCTGCAGCCGCCAGGGGAGCGCGAGGCCCGACAGCTCGGCGGGACCGTCTGAGTTCGTGGTGGCGAGGACCAGGGTCTGGCCGGGTCTGGCTCGTTCGGCGATCTCCTTGATCTGCCGCACCACCGTGGGGTCGGACAGGGCCGGTTCGACGTCGAGGAAGACGAACACCCCTGGCACGTCGAGGTGGGCGACGAAGGCGAGCGCCTTCAAGGGCTCCCTGGTCTGATACTGAGGGTCCTCTCCGTCGTGGGCCAGCCCACGGATAAGGGACCACGTCCACACGGGGAGATCCAGGGCCGATGCTGCTTCCCGAACCAGTGACAGGAACCGCTGCTCGTCCCGCTCCTCCGCCATGAGCAGCGGATAGCGAGACTCGAGGAGCAGCTTCAGATCGCCCGAATTGTCCATGCTTCGTGAATATCGACCCCAGAGGCGCTGGAATGAGAGAAGCCCTACGGCTCGGCTAGGCCAGACCGAGCAAGGCGATGGCTTCTCGGGTCTTGTCCACGGCCTCGCCCATCTCGGCGTCCGTGATCACGAAGGGCGGCCCCAGCATCACCAGGTCGCCGTCGGTCCCGTCGGCGCACCCGGTCGACGCGTACAGGAGCAGGCCGGAATCCCTCGCCGCCGCGACGACCCGTTCGGTTGCCTTCGCGCTCCGGGGGAAGGGCTCCTTCGTCTCCCTGTCACCCACGAGCTCGACGCCGACCATCAACCCCAGTCCTCGGACATCGCCGGCGTGCGGATCGTCGGCCAGGGCTGCCGTCAGCTCCTTGAGAAGCCGTTCGCCCTTCTCGCGGCTCGCCTCCACCAGGGACCCGGCTTTGAGCTTGGCCAGGACGGCCCGCCCCACCGCCGCTCCCACGACGGAGTGCGAATGGGTGAAGCCGTGGACGAACCCAGCTTCGGCGACGGCTTCGAAGATCTTGCGGGAGCAGGCTGTGAGGCCGAGCGGCCAGTAGCCCGAGGAAGCACCCTTGCCCGCTACGAGGATGTCCGGCCGGACCTGCCAGTGGTCGGAGCCGAACCAACGGCCGGTTCGGCCGAAGCCGGTCATCACTTCGTCTACGACGAGCAGGATCCCGTGGCGCCGGCAGACTTCCTGGATGGCCGGCCAGTAGTCATCCGGGGGGACGGCGGCCCCGAGCGTGGCGCCCACCACCGGCTCGGCGACGAAACAGGCCACGCTGCCCGGTCCCGTTTCCTGGATCTCCTCCTCGAGCGCGTCGGCGTGCCACGCTCCGCACGCCTCGGGGTGCGACGGGTTCGGACACCGGTACTCGTAGGGAGCAGGGACATGCCGCGCGCGGCCCAGCCATGAGTCGTAGGGGCGCCGGAGGGGCTCCCGGCCGGAGGCGTCCAGCGCCCCCAGGGTATTGCCGTGATAGGAGCCCCACCTCGCGATGACCTTGTCCCGGGCCGGCTCGCCCCTTGCCAGGTGGTACGAGCGGGCCAGCTTCAGAGCCGTTTCCATGGCCTCGCTCCCGCCGGAGACCGGATAGATCCGAGCCTCGGCCATCGGCAGGAGGGGGGCCAGCTCGGCCGCGTAGGCCTCGAGCCCTTCGCTGGTGAACTGCGTCCCGTGGGCGTAGGCGACCGACCGGGCCTGTGAGGCCATGGCCTCAACGACGGCATGGTCGCCGTGGCCGATACCCACGACGATGGCCCCGCCCGCCGCGTCGAGGAAGCGATTCCCTTCGGCGTCCCAGATGACAGATCCCTCGGCCCGGGCGACCGCGGGGAGCCCCCGACCGAACACGCGGGGGAAGACGTTGCTCATGGCGGGACCGACCGGCCGCTTGCCTTCATTCTTCGGGCATGCTACCCGAGCACCCGCGCACGTCCGCCGCCTTCACTGGGGTGAAGCTATTGGAGCCGATGCTTCGACTGTTAGGTGGTGACGGGGATCCAGAACTCCACGACGGTACCCGAGCCCCTGGCGCTCTCGATCCGGAACCAGCCGCCGGCGGCCTCTGCTCGTTCCCGCATCTGGGTGAGGCCGATCCGGTCCTGGCGCTCGGGCGTGTCCGTGAACCCCACGCCGTCGTCGCCGATTCGAACGAGGATACCCTCCCTTCGGCTTGATCAGCGGGTGTAGGCGCCCTCCGGATCGAGTTCCTCGCGGATCAGGCGAAGCTCCTCCTCCGTCGGGGTCAGAGTTTCGGTCAGGTCGTCTGCGGCGCGGATGTCCCACTCGGTGTTCTCTCGAACCTCGTCCAGGCTGACCCCGGGATGCAGGCTGGCGACCCTCATCTCACCCGTGTCTTCCGCGAACCTGCAGACTGTGAGATTCGTGACGACCACCGAAGGCCCGCCACCCCAGCCGTCGGGGCGCTTTCCGCCCAGGTGACCGGGGCTGGTCGTGAAGTCGATCCGCTCGACGAATGACCTCTTCGACTGGGGCATGATCACGAATACCTTCTTCGCGTTGATGGCGATCTCGCAGGCTCCACCTGAGCCCGGGAGCCGGACCTTCGGAGTGTCGTACCCACCGATGACCGTGGTGTTGATGTTGCCGTAGCGATCGATCTGGGAGGCGCCGAGGAAACCGACATCGATCAATCCCGCTTGCAGGTAATAGGCGAAGAGCTCGAACTGGTTCGTGACCAGGGCCGCACCAGTGACGAGCGTGGGGTCGCCGATCGAGAGCGGCAGCCGGGCCGGCACCGCCCCGAACACGCCCGATTCGTAGACCAGCTCGAGGTCGGGGGCGACCGTCCGCTTGGCCAGATTGCAGGCGATGTTCGGCGGGCCCACGCCGACGAAGCACACCCGCTCGCCGGCGAGCTGGCGGGCCGAGGCCACGATCATCATCTCGGCCGGCGTGTAAGTTCGATCGGTCACTCCCCGGCTCCCCGATTGGGTACGAATTCCTTGACGGCCTGTGCCCACGTGCGTCGCTCATCGAGCCATCGCTCGAGTCTGAGGCCGCTTCTGTCCAGGGCCTTCCCGAAGGCGTCATCGTCGAGGATCTCCGTTCGGTAGGCGTGGGTCCACGTGCGCTGGCCGATCGTGTATTCACCGACGGCCGAGAAAGTTGTGCCCTGGCCGCTGAGCACCCGGGTACGGATTCGCATGCCCTTCACAGTCGAGTCGGATTCGGTCCCCGGCGCCCATGGGCGCGAGGGATCGGCTCGCTGGATCAGGACCGTGCCCCCGGGATCCGCGTGACTGGAACAAGTGTCCAGGAAGGCTCGCTGCTGCCTCCGGTCAGCGGTGTTGACCAGGTGGCTGGCGAGAAGGACAACTGGGAAGGTCCGGCCGAGGTTCAGGCCCTCGATGCGGGCGCAGACCGCGCGAGCGTCTCGCACGTGGGCGAGCATCTCCGGGGAATCGTCCACGGCTACGACTGGATGACCCAGCTCCAGCAGCCGATGGGTCATGCGTCCGGCACCGCATCCCAGCTCGAGGATCTCCGATCGCTCGGGGATCGCCCCGTGCACTATCTCCGCCTCGCCCAAGGAGGGAAGCGCGACGTAGAAATCAACGGGGCTTCCGTCGGGGGCTGTCGCGCCCATGGCCATGTCCGTCCACGTATAGCTCATCCAGCCCGATGACGAAACCGAGCCGAGCGGCGCCTCGCAGGAGGCGAGCGTCGAGCGAGATCAGCCGGCACCGCATGAGCCGGGCCAGCGCGATGTATTCGGCGTCGTACGTCTTGGCCCAACCGAGCTCGCCGTTCGCCGCACCGTACGAGCGAAGTTTCCCCGACCGGATCCACGGCCGGACCGTTTCCGGACTCCGGCCCAACCGTTTCGCAGCCTCGGACACGGTCAGAATCGTAGTTCCATCTCACAAATAGGTTACGGTCGATCTGCCGTGGCCGATGTCAGGCGTATGAGCCGTAGTTCACGGGATCAGACAGGGCTTGTTTCGGGGTAAGGGCCTCCCAGCGCTCCTTGCCGACTTTCTCGACGTACTCGGAGTGGCTCTCCAGGCCGTACACCCACTCTTTCAGCCAGGCCTCCAGGGTTTGTGGATCCCGGGAGATGGCCTCCCAGTCAAGATAGAAGCGATTGTCCCGGTCGTAGTACCCCTGGGCGTACGACGGATGGCAGGCTTTCGGCTCGACCACCACAGCGCCCACGATCATCCCTGGGATCACCGTTCTGTTCGGGTCGCGGCGGATCACCGACTCGTCGACCAGCTCCTCGACCACCACGATGACCCGATCGGCAGCAAAGGCCGCCTCCTTCTGGCAGCCCAGCACGCCCCAGATCTGCGTGTCGCCGTTCGCGTCGGCCCGCTGGGCGTGGACGATCGCCACGTCCGGGTTGAGCGGCGGGACCGCATAGATGGTCTCGCCCCCGTAGGGAGACTCGATGGGGACGATGCGCGGGTTCACCTTGGGCAGGTCGCTCTCCGCGTAGCTCCGAATGGGAAAGAACGGCAGGTTCGCCGCGCCTGCCACGTACCGGCAGATCATGCCGAAGTGGCTGTACTCCTCCAGCTCGAGGGGATCACCATCCTTCCCCTCCACCCGTCTGCGGATGGCATGCAGCGACCCGACTCCGGGATTCCCCAGCCAGGAGAAGACGAGCTTCTTGGCCACCCCGCCCGCGATCATCTGGTCGTAGATCACGTCGGGCGTCAGCCTGCACAGGGTCAGGTCGCGCTTGCGCTGCCGGATGATCTCGTGCCCCGCGGCGAAGCAGATCAGGTGGGTGAATCCCTCGATGGCGACCGTGTCGCCGTCACGGACCAGCTCGGCGACCGCGTCTCGCATGGACGTGACCTTGTCGCCATCAGCCATGTCGGTCAAACGGGTTCGATGATCGCGGTCATGCCCCTCGACCGGAGACCCCGGCGCAGGCTTCCTCGAAGATCCGGAACCCAACCCTGGCCTGGTCGTGCCGGAGAACCAGTGGCGGGGCGATCCGGACTGCCGAGTCGCCGGCCCGCAACACCAACAACCCCTTGCGCAGGCATGCCATCTCCACAGCGTCCGCAGCCTCGGCGTTCTCGAAGTCGATGCCAATCATGAGCCCGCGCCCCCGGACCTCCCGGAGCAGGGATTGACGATCCCGGAGCTTCCCCAGGCTCTCCAGAAGGTGCGCACCGACGTGAGCCGTGTTGTCGATCAGTTCGCTCTCCAACAGCTCGATCGTGGCGAGAGCCGCCGCGCAGCACACTGGGTTTCCAGCGTAGGTCGACCCGTGGGCGCCCTTGTCCCAGGTCATGACGTCGTGGCGAGCGATCATGGCACCGAGCGGCATGCCGCTGGCGATGCCCTTGCCGGCAAGCACGATGTCCGGGACGACGTCTTCGTGCTCGTAGGCCCACATCCGCCCGGTCCGGCCCATGCCCGACTGGATCTCGTCGGCGATCAGCAGGATCCCGTGCCTCGAGCACATCTCGCGCAGCTCGGCCAGCCAGCCCTGGGG
>DASXTW010000020.1:0-7678 GCA_036505215.1 Actinomycetota bacterium
ACCCATTTCCATTCACTCCTAGATGAAAAGCGCGACGGCGTCCTGCGCTTCGAGCAGGGCGGTCGTCGCACCGGTCGGTTCGGCTAGGCCGTCGATCAGGTCCTCGCGGGTGAGTCCAAGCAGGTCCATGGTCATCTGGCATGGCACAAGCTTCACGCCGAGGTCCTTCGCTAGCTCGATCAGCTCCGTGGGGCTCGCGACGTGGTGCTCCTTGGCCAGCTTCCTCATCATAGCCGGCCCCGCGCCGGCGAAGTTCATCTTGCCCAGCTTCAGGTGCTCCAGGCCCGGTCGGTCCATCGTCGACAGCAGCTTCTGCATCCAGTTCTCACCGGTGATCCGGACCTCGTCCTTCACGAGCGGGAAGAGCCCCCAGAACGTGAAGAACACGGTCGTCTGCATCCCCATCGCGGCCCCGCTGGTCGCGAGGATCAGCGTCGGCCACACCCTGTCGAGGTCTCCGCTCCACGCGAAGATCACGAGCTTCTGGTGCGGGACGTGTTCCGCGGCTTCCTGGGACCCGGCCTTTGTCTCCGTCATCACCACGACTCTCACCTCACTTCTTCCTGACGAGGAAGCGGTAGACGCCGCCGTCCTCGCTCTGCTCCACGAGCTCGTTGCCCGTCGCGCGGCACCACGCCGCGAAGTCGGGGACCGAGCCCGGATCGGTTGCGAGGGCCTCGACCAGGTCTCCCGATCGCAGCTCTCGGATCGCCTGCGCGGTCTTGGCGATCGGGAGCGGACATGACAGGCCCCTCAGGTCCAGTCTCTTGGCGGTGGTCGTGCTCATGCTTCACCCCTTCCTTTCGAAGCTCGCTCCGGGATCCGGCCCTGCGGGACCGTCTCCCAGTACAGGCGGTTGAACACCCACTTCGCGGCGTGCCACGCCCTGCTGGGCCGAGGGGGGATCGGCGGGTGCTCGTAGTCGAAGCGGAGCGCCGTCGCACGTCCGTCGCCGGTCTCCAGGAAGCACATGACCCGACCGCCGTAGTTCGTCTTCGGGGCCGTGCCGTGGACCAGCGACGCGATCCGGCTGGTCACGACGGGGGCTTCGAAGTGGGCCGTCGACCCACTCTTCGAGATGGGGAGGTTCGTGGCGTCGCCCATGGCGAAGATCCGCTCGTGCCCCTCGAGTTGCAGGGTGTGCCTGTCGGTCGGCAGCCAGCCGCCCGTGTCGCCGAGGCTCGACTCGTCGATGACCAATTGCCCGCGGTGGGGCGGCACGAGTACGAGCAGGTCATACTCGGCCTTCTCGCCCTCGAGGGACTCGACGACGCCGGCCGATGGGTCCACGGACTCGACGTTGAAGAACGTTTCGAGACCGATGCCGCGCCTTTCCATGATCGGCTCGATCAGCTTCGACGCGCTCTCGATGGTGAACGCGCGGTTGAGCGGCGAGAGCAACGTGATCTCACTCCGTTCGCGAACCCCGCGCTTCCGCAGGTACCCGTCGAGCATCAGCACGAACTCGACGGGTGCCGGGGGGCATTTGTAGGGGATCCCGGCGATCCCCACCCGCACCCGGCCGCCCTGGAACGTCCGCAGGGCCTCGCGCAGACGCTGCGCGCCCTCCAGCGAATAGAACTCGTACGCGCCCTGCTCCAGGCCCGGCACGGTGTCGTAGACGAGCCGGGCGCCGGTGGCGATCACGAGGTAGTCCCACTCCAGGCTGCCGCCCCGCTCGAGCTGCACCGTGCCGGCGTCGGGGTAGATCCGGATCGCCCGTTCCACCGCCAGGTCGACGTCCTTGCGCAGAAGCGTGCGTTCGTCGCGCACGAGCCAGCGCCCGTTCGCCTGGCCGAGGGACACGTACAGGAACCCCGGCTGGTAGACGTGCATCCCGGTGGGGTCGACCACCGTAACCTTCACGTCACGGCCGAGCCCCTTCGCCAGGAGGTTCGCGGCGAGGGTCCCGCCGACCCCTCCGCCGAGGACCACGACGCGGGCAGGCATCTCGCCTCACCGGGCCTTCTTGACCACGAACCGGGCGTAGCCGTCCTCCGGCGCCACCTCAACAAGCTCGTGGCGTGCTTTGCGAACCCAGGCCGGGATGTCGGTCGTCGATCCCTGGTCGGTCGACAGGACCGTGATTGCGTCGCCCACCTCGCCCTCGCGGATGGCGCCGATCAGGGCCATCAGGGGGCCGGGACAGGGCATGCCCCGAGCGTCGATGATCCGGTCAGTCTGTGTTGCGAGCGTCATCGTTCCCACCTCCCTAGATGAATGTCACCGGGCCGTCGACCGCGGCCATGAATGCGGCGACCCCCTCCACGTCGTCGACCAGGGGGTCGAGGTCGTCCTTCGTGATGCCGAACATCTCCATCGAGAGCGAGCAGGCGTGGAGGCCAACGTCGCCGATCTCCTTCGCCTGGCGGAAGAGTTCGCTCCAGTGTTGGGTCCCGTGCCGCTGCATGAGCTCGTGCCCCCACTCGCCGGCCTCAGCGGCCACACCGTGGTCCTTGTGCACCCTGTCGGCCCGGAATGCGTCGAGGGCCCAATACTGCAGGAACACGTTGACCCGGCGGCCCATGGCCGCGGCTCCCACCGCCAAGACGCCGGCGGCGTTCAGCTTGTCGTCGGTGCCGGAGAACAGCACCAGTGAGAGAACGTCGTCTTGCCGATCCATGCCGCCTCCTTTCGCCTACAGAGACAAGGTTCCGGCGAACGAAGGACGACGAGAGGGGCCGTGCGTACCCGTATCCGTGGGCCCTTCGGCCCGCTGCGTTTGGCAGCGGCGATCAGTCGCCGGTGGGGACGGGCGCCTGGCGTTCCCGCCAGCGCCTCATGTTCTCGACGTGCGACATCGGTTCGGCCGAGTGCTCGCACGACAATGGATCCGCGCAGGGCGGGTTCCCCTCCATCGTGAGGAAGTTGAACCGACACTGGGGGCAGAACACGTCCAACTCGGCCGGGAGATAGGGGCAGTCACCCCAGGCGCATGACCGCTCCCCTTCGCCCGTAGCGAAGTCGTAGCCGCAACCCGGACACTGCCTGAAGCCTTCCCACCGCGCCATGTCGGTCACCTCCACACCCAGGGGAACACGCGGCCGGGGGCGGGACCACGGTCGAAGGTCCCGCCATGGGGAGGGCCGAACGACCGGGACTCCTTACCCTCTTTGCGCAGGCCAGGATGCCCTAGGGTTCGCTGGTCGTCCCCACCACACTGGGCTGAAGCAGGGAAGCCGGACGAGAGGAGGGGGAGCCATGCACCTCACGTACAGGGAGTGGTGGGCGGTCGTCCACGGGATGGGGTTGGGAGCCTTGTTCCTCCTGGCCTTCGCGGGGGGTCTGGCCGGCCTGTACAGCTTGCGGCCCGGGCTGCTGTCGGAGCGGGGGGTCGTGGAACGGACTCGTCGTCTGCAGATCGGCACTTGGGTCATGGCGATCGCAGCGTGGGCGACCGTCATCACCGGGACGTGGGTCGTCTACCCGTGGTACCGCAGCACGGCAGCGGACAGCCCCAAGTCGCTCCTCCTCGCGAACCCGAGCACGGCCGACTGGCACGAGTTCGGTATGGAATGGAAGGAACACATCGCGTGGATCGCGCCGCTGCTCGCCACGGCGGTGGCCTTCACGGTCACCTATTACGGGACGTCTCTTATCAAGAACCAGGGGGTCCGGAGGGCGCTCATGGCGTTCTTCACCGCCTCGTTCCTGATCGCGGGCGTCGCCGGCGCGCTGGGGGCCTTCATCACGAAGGCCGCTCCCGTCCACTAGGAGGTAGAGACCATGGAAGAGAGCAGCTCAATGCAGCCGGCATCCATGCCTGTAACCGGCGTGGACAAGCCGTTCGGGCCGGTCGCCGCGGTGTTCCTCGCGGCTGGGGTCGGGGCCCTGGTCCTCGGGATCCTGACCACGCTGGCGGAGGCGAGCGAGGGGGTCAAGTCCTGGCTCGAATGGTCGACGGCGGTCGGTCCGCTCTCGGGTAAGACCATCATCGCGGTCATCGCGTTCGTCGTCGCATGGGTCGTCCTCGGTATCGCGCTGCGAGGGAGGAACCCCAAACCGAGCATCGTCTTTACGTGGACGGCCGTGCTCGTGGCCGTGGGGCTCGTGCTCACGTTCCCGACGTTCTTCCAAGCCCTCGCGCCGGAGGAATAGAGCAAACGTGGTTGGAGGCAGGAGGTCGTCATGATGCCGTACGGGTGGCACGACGGAAGCTGGGGCATCCTCTGGATGTTGGCGTCGTGGGTGACCATCGTCGTCCTCGTCTGGGTCATCGCGCGGGCGATGATCAGACCCGAGGCAGGGGGCGCCGAGAGACGGCGCGATCCGGTGGAGATCCTGCAGGAACGATTCGCTCGCGGAGAGATCGACGAGGCGGAGTACCGGTCTCGTCTCAACGTGCTCGAGGCAGATCGCAAGCTAGGAACACCGTGAGGGTCGAAGGGGATCCGACGAGGACGAGTGGGAGGTCATCATGGACGACACAAGCGGGAAGGAGTACGGGGTGGAGCTCGGCTTGGTGCGGGACTCGATGACGAAGAGCGTCGTGGCCCTTCGGCCCGAACAGTCGCTCGACGACGCCGCCTTGGAGCTCGAGCGGGCCAAGGTCGCCGGGGGACCGGTAGTGGAGAACGGTGTTGTGGTCGGGGTCGTGACCCTGCGCGACCTGTTCAAGGCAGCCGATGTGCCTCTCCACGCGGCCGCGACGTCGGGGCCATGGCTCCGCTTCGAGCACGTCCTGGCACGCGCGGGGAAGACCGTGGGCGATGTCATGACCAGGCGCGCACTGACAGTTGAGGCCGACCAGTCGGTTGCGGCCGCGGCCGTCCTCATGTGCGAAGGCGGCGTGAACCGCGTTCCCGTCATCGACCAGGAACACCACGTGGTCGGGATCCTGACCCGTGACGACGTGGTCGCAGCCGTGGCCCGTGCCCATGAACGAACTGGCGGGCGCGATGATGCCCTCCACCCGCGGCTGGCTCCGGACTGAACTGGTTCTTCGGACGCCGAGGGGGAGGAATCCTCGGGCCTTACCGCACGATCAGCACCGGAAGGTCGGCGAAGTGGACGACCTTGTGGGCAACACTCCCCAGGAGCAGGCGGTCCCAGTCCGAGAGCCCCCGGGTGCCCATGACGATGAGCGCCGCGCCTTCCTCCTTCGCCACGTCGAGGATGGTCCGGGCCGTGTGGGCGACCGGGGCACGGACAACCTCCCCGCGAACGCTTCCACCCGCGTCCTTCAGTTCGCGGACGATGTCGTCGACCAGCTCGGAGGCCTCCGCCTCCGTTTCGAGGACCACATCCATGGCCCAGGTGAGCTCGTTCTCCCGTACGTGGAGAACGAGCACCTCGCCCCCGAACGCCCGGCCGATCTCACCCGCCACACTGGCTGCCTTCCGGCTGTGCTCCGAGCCGTCCACTGCAAGAAGGATCTTGTCGAACATGGCATCCCCCTTTCTCCATCCACTCTGGCGGCCGGCTCGCCCATTTCGGAGGGGCGCAGGGCCCGCCCGACGCGGGCCATCCGCCCCGCGGCGGGCAGGGGCCGTGGGTAGCGTGGGACCGTGAGAACGAAGGAGCGTCGGCACCCTGCAGGCGCCGCCACGGTGCCGCGGCACGACCGCCGTACCGAAGAACTGATCGACGCCGCCATGGCCACCGTGCAGGCGGCCATGGAAGAGCTCGGGACCGGGGCCGAGGGACTGTCGACCGAGCAGGCCGAGGCCAGGCTTCGGCGGGTGGGTCCGAACGTCCTTCCTCGGGCCAAAGGTCCGGGCCTGGCCCGACGGATGGCTTCGCAGCTTGTCCACTTCTTCGCCATCATGCTCTGGGCCGCCTCAGTCCTGGCGTTCGTCGGCGGGATGCCCCAGCTCGGGGTGGCCATCATCGCGGTCGTCGTGGTGAATGGCGTGTTCAGCCTGGCCCAGGAGGAGCGGGCCGTGCAGGCCACTCGAGCGCTGTCGAGGCTGCTCCCGGAGCAGGCGGTGGTCGTCCGGTCCGGTAGGAAGGACCGGATCCCGACTGAGGAGCTCGTGCCCGGAGATATCGTCCTGCTCAGAGAAGGCGACAGGATCTCGACCGACGCGCGGGTGATCCGCTCGGACGGGCTCTCGGTGGACAACTCCACGCTGACCGGCGAGTCGATGCCGGTGGGCCGGGAGGAAGCTTCCATCGTGGAGCGCCCCGCCGATGTGACCGAGGCCGCGAACCTGGTGTTCGCCGGGACCTACGTGGCTTCGGGCTCGGGCCGAGTGGTGGTACTCGCCACCGGCGGGAACACGCGACTCGGCAGCATCTCGCGGCTGACCGGCGAGGTTCACCGCCGGCCCACTCCGCTCCGCCTCGACCTGGACCGCGCGGTGCGGATCATCGCCGCCTTCGCCATTGCCGCCGGCGCGCTGTTCTTGGTCACATCGCTCGCCATGGGGACCGACCCACGGGACGGGTTCCTGTTCTCGGTCGGCGTGATCGTGGCCCTCGTCCCGGAAGGACTGCTCCCCACCCTCACCTTGTCGCTCGCGATGAGCGCGACCCGGATGGCCCATCGGGGCGCGCTGGTGCGGCACCTGGAGGCCGTGGAGACCCTTGGCTGCACTACGGTGATCTGCTCCGACAAGACCGGGACGATGACTACGAACCAGATGACCGCACGCGCGGTGATCATCGCTGGAGAGCGGTACCGGGCAACCGGTTCTGGCTGGGATCCGGAGGGAGCGCTCTTGGTCGACGACCGACCTCCGTCGCCGCGACAGCTCGGGCTGCTCGGCCCCCTGCTTCGCGCTGCCGCGCTCTGCGGGGATGCCCGCTTCGAGATGCGAGACGGAAGGCGGCGTTGCATCGGCGACCCCACTGAGGGTGCCCTGATGATGCTCGCGGCCAAGGGTGGGGTCGAACGCGATGCGGCCGAGCGCCTCACCCCCAGGGTGCACGAGTACCCGTTCGAGTCGGCCAGGCGGAGGATGAGCACCGCGCATGCGCTCTCCTCTGGGGAGGTCGAGATCCTGGTGAAGGGATCACCGGAGGCGATCCTGGAACGGAGCGCGCTCATTCGCGATGGGACGGGCACGAGGGCCATGGACGCGGATCGGGAGGCGAGCGTCCTGGCCGACGTCGAGGCCCTGGCCCGGGATGGGTTGCGGGTCTTGGCCTTCGCCCGTCGGTTCGTTCCTGGCGCGGCCGTGCCGCGATCGGCCGACGACGCGGAGCAGAAACTCGAGTTCATTGGCTTGGCGGGCTTGGAGGATCCGGTTCGGCCCGAGGTGCTCGACGCGGTCGCCGATTGCCGTCACGCCGGGATCCGCGTGATCATGGTCACGGGCGACCACCCCGCCACGGCCCGATCGGTAGCGGCCAAGGTTGGGCTGCCGAACGGACGTGTCGTCCTCGGTTCCGAGCTCCCCGAGGACGACGAGGCCCTCACCGGTCTGTTGGCCGACACGTCCGTCTCCGTCCTGGCCCGTATCGCGCCGGAACAGAAGCTTCGGATCGCGAGCGCGCTGCAGGCTGGCGGTCACGTCGTGGCCATGACGGGCGACGGGGTGAACGATGCTCCGGCGCTTCGACAGGCGGACATCGGTGTCGCCATGGGCATGGCGGGGACTGACGTCGCCAGGGAAGCCGCGGACCTGGTGCTCCTGGACGACAACTTCGCCCACATCGTGGAGGCCGTGGAGGAGGGGCGGGCGGCGTTCGACAACATCAAGCGGTTCCTCACCTACCACCTGACCGACAACGT
>DASXTW010000021.1:0-11082 GCA_036505215.1 Actinomycetota bacterium
ACGTTGTCGGTCAGGTGGTAGGTGAGGAACCGCTTGATGTTGTCGAACGCCGCCCGCCCCTCCTCCACGGCCTCCACGATGTGGGCGAAGTTGTCGTCCAGGAGCACCAGGTCCGCGGCTTCCCTGGCGACGTCAGTCCCCCCCATGCCCATGGCGACACCGATGTCCGCCTGTCGAAGCGCCGGAGTATCGTTCACCCCGTCGCCCGTCATGGCCACGACGTGACCGCCAGCCTGCAGCGCGCTCGCGATCCGAAGCTTCTGTTCCGGCGCGATCCGGGCCAGGACGAGACGGACGTGTCGGCCAACAGGCCGGTGGGTGCCTCGTCGTCCTCGGGGAGCTCGGAACCGAGGACGACACGTCCGTTCGGCAGCCCAACCTTGGCCGCCACCGATCGGGCCGTGGCGGGGTGGTCGCCAGTGACCATGATCACGCGGCACTTCCCTGCGTGGCGGCAATCGGCAACCGCGTCGAGGACCTCGGGCTGAACCGGATCCTCCAGGCCCGCCAAGCCGAGGAACTCGAGTTCCTGCTCCGCCTCGTCGGCCGAACGCGGAACGGCGGCGCTCGGGACGTGGGAGCGTCGCCGACAAAGTCATCCACCTCGCTGATCTTCCGGTGCTGATCGTGCGGTAAGGCCCGAGGCCTTCCTAGGGCGTCCGACGAACCAGCTCAGTCCCGGCCCATTCGCGGGTAGAGCGAGGCATCATCGCGCCCACCAGCTCGTTCATGGGCACGGGCCACAGCTGCAACCACATCGTCACGGGTCAAGATGCCGACCACGTGGTGTTCCTGGTCGATGACGGGAACGCGGTTCACGCCGCCTTCGCACATGACGACGGCCGCGGCCGCAACCGACTGGTCGGCCTCCACCGTCAGCGCGCGCCTGGTCATGATATCGCCCACGGCCTTCCCTGAGCGTGCCAGCACGTGCTCGAACCGAAGCCATGGCCCCGAGGTCGCGGCCGCGTGGAGCGGCACATCGGCCGCCTTGAACAGGTCGCGCATGGTCACGACCCCTACTACGACACCGTTCTCCACTACTGGTCCACCGGCGACTTTGCCCCGCTCGAGCTCCAAAGCAGCGTCGTCGAGCGACTGCTCGGGACGGAGGGTCACGACGCTCTTCGTCATCGAGTCCCGCACCGAGCCGAGCTCTAGCCTCTGCTCGTTCCCGTTCTTGTCGTCCACAGCGAGCTCCCACCTCTCCCTTGCGGGTCCTCCCGACCCTACCGCGTTCCTAGCTTGCGATCTGCCTCGAGCACGTTGAGACGCGACCGGTACTCCGCCTCGTCGATCTCTCCGCGAGCGAATCGTTGCTGCAGGATCTCCACCGGATCGCGCCGTCTGTCGGCGCCCCCCGCCTCGTGTCTGATCGCCAGCGCGATGATCCAGACGAGGACGACGATGGCCACCCACGACATCACCATCCACAAGATGCCCCAGCTCCCGTCATGCCACCCGTACGGCATCATGAGAACCTCCTTATCATCGCCTCTGGCACCGCGCAGCTGGAGGCGACTCCTTCGACGTCCGAGGTCGCACATGCACCTCGAGTGTCCCCCTTAGCGCCGCCCGCGACAGCGGGCGCGGGTCCCGGAGACCGCGGGTCCATCGGCCTGACGGGCCGCCCAGCGTCAGGGACGGGTGGAGATGCGCCGCCCAACCGTTCTGACTCGTTGCGGGTGCCGATGAGAGGAGGGCCCAAGGTCCCAGGGACATGGGGAAAGTCCCACCCGGAACTAGGCCGTGAGGCCAGTGTCCCCGGTGTGGGCCTGCTGCATCCTTCGAGCTGGAAGGAGGACGCGATGGCACAAGAGATTCGCTTTGAGGAGCCGAGGATCACCAGGTGGCTGTTCGCCTCAACGGGCTCGGCCTGGATCTGGCTGATCGTCCGGCTCTACCTCGGGTACGAGTGGGCTCACGCGGGCTACGAGAAGGTCTTCCAGGACCACTGGCTGACCGACACCGCGCCGCTCAAGGGGTTCGTCGGGTTCGCGCTCAAGGGAGCCGCCCAAGGCCCGCACTCGTCAGTCAACTATGGCTGGTACGCCGCGTTCTTGCGGTGGGTCGGCGGCAGCGGGGCAGGCATCATGTCGAAGGTGATCGCCCTGGGGGAGCTGGCCATCGGGATCGCCTTGATCCTGGGCCTGTTCACGGGGATCGCCGCGTTCCTCGCCGGGATGCTCAGTATGTCGTTCGGCCTGGCCGGCGTGGCCGGCGTGAACCCCGTGTTCTTCCTGGGCGAGGTCCTGCTGGTGCTGGCGTGGAGGAACGCCGGGTACGTCGGGCTGGATCGGTGGGTGCTTCCGGCCCTTGGCACGCCGTGGGCGCCGGGCAAGCTATTCGGGCGGACGAACCAGACGAGCCGACTGCTCACCTGAGGTGATCCGCACGCCGAACGAGGTGAAGGGCGGGGAGCTGGATCCCCGCCCTCTCTCGCGCCCAGACCTGAGGGGTGAGCGCGACTTCCTGGTCGTTCGACCCCTCGATGGCGGGCCTTGCGACCCTGGGCCCGGCGCCCTGTCACGTGCTCCCCTGCTGGTGGAGGTGAGGTCCCATGGCGCGATGGGAAGGGTTCATGCAGTGCCCGGGCTGCGGATACGACTTCGCTACCGACGAAGGAGAGCGTTCATGCGCATGGGGTGACTGCCCCTATCTCCCGGAGGAGCTGGACGTGTTCTGCTCTCAGTGCCGGTTCAACTTCTTCACGATGGCGGGGAACCCGCCCTGCGCGGACCCCCTGGCATGCGAGTACGCGACGGCGCCGATGTCGCACGTTGAGAACATGAGGTGGTGGCGGGAAGGTCGCGCGCCCGCCCCCACCGGCGGCTGATCGCCTGCTCGACGCAGCGGGCCAAGGGGCCCAGGGACACCGGGACGCAGGGCCCCTCTCGTCAGCCTCCGTTCGCCGCAACCTTGTCGGTAGGCGAAAGGAGGCGACATGGATCGACAAGACGACGTTCTCTCACTGGTGCTGTTCTCCGGCACCGACGACAAGTTGAATGCAGCCGCCGTGCTGGCGGTGGGGGCCGCGGCCATGGGCCGCGAGGTCAACGTGTTCCTTCAGTATTGGGCCCTCGACGCCTTCCGGGCCGACCGGGTACTCAAGGACCACGGGGTAGCCCCAGAGGCCGGCGAGTGGGGGCACGAGCTCGTGCAACGGCACGGGACACAGCACTGGAGCGAGTTGTTCCGCCAGGCGAAGGAGATCGGCGAGGTTGAAATCCACGCCTGCTCGCTCTCCATGGAGATGTTCGGGATTACGAAGGACGATCTCGATCCCCTGGTCGACGACGTGGAGGGGGTGGCCGCGTTCATTGCTGCGGCCGACGGCCCGGTGACATTCATCTAGGGAGGTGGGAACGATGACGCTCGCAACGCATGTCGACCGAATCATCGACGCTCGGGGCATGCCCTGCCCCGGCCCCCTGATGGCACTGATCGGCGCCATCCGTGAGGGCGTGGTGGGTGACGTTGTCGAGGTGCTCTCGACGGACGAGGGCTCGAAGACGGACATCCCGGCCTGGGTTCGCAAGGCACGCCACGAGCTGGTGGAGGTCACGCCGGAGGACAGCTTCGCCCGGTACGTGGTCAAGAAGGCTCGGTGAAGTGTGATGCCGGCTCGCGTCGTGGTGCTGGGCGGGGGAGTCGGTGGGACGCTCGCCGCGAACCTCCTGGTGAAGGAGCTCGGGCGTGACGTGAAGGTCACCCTGGTCGACCCCACCGGGATGCACATCTATCAACCGGGATTCCTGTACGTGGCCCTCGGCCGGGCGAACGGCCGCTGGCTCGCCCGCGACGAGCGCACCCTGCTGCGCAGGGACGTGAATCTTGCGGTCGAGCGGGCCGTCCGGATCCGCCCCGACGCCGACACCGTGGAGCTCGAGCGAGGCGGCAGCCTGGAGTGGGACTATCTCGTGATCGCCACCGGTGCCCGGCTCGTCCCCGATGCTGTGCCGGGCCTGGCACGGGGCGCGCACGGGTTCTACTCGCTGGAGGACGCACAGCGACTGCGCGAGGCCCTCCGGACGTTCCGGGGCGGGCGTATCCGCGTGGGGATCGCCGGGATCCCCTACAAGTGCCCGCCGGCACCCGTGGAGTTCGTGTTGATGCTCGACGGGTACCTGCGGAAGCGGGGGATACGCGAACGGAGCGAGATCACGTTGCTCTCGCCGCTCAATCGTGCGTTCACGATCGAAAGTGCCTCGAAGCTGGTCCAGCCGATCATGGAGCGGCGCGGCATTGGGCTCGAGACGTTCTTCAACGTCGAGTCCGTGGACCCATCGGCCGGCGTCGTCGAGTCCCTCGAGGGCGAGAAGGCGGAGTACGACCTGCTCGTGCTAGTGCCGCCCCACCGCGGGCAACTGGTCATCGACGAGTCGAGCCTCGGTGACCCCGGCGGCTGGCTCCCGACCGACAAGCACACCCTGCAACTCGAGGGGCACGAACGGATCTTCGCGATGGGCGACGCGACGAACCTCCCGATCTCGAAGAGTGGGTCGACGGCCCACTTCGAGGCACCCGTCGTGGCCAGCCGGATCACGTCGCTGGTCCGCAGCACGGCACCCAAGACGAACTACGGCGGCCGAGTCATGTGCTTCCTGGAGACCGGCGACGGGCGCGCGACGGCGCTCCGGTTCGACTACGAGCACCCCCCGACGCCCCCCCGGCCCAGCAGGGCGTGGCACGCCGCGAAATGGATGTTCAACCGCCTGTACTGGGAGACGGTCCCGCAAGGCCGGGTCCCAGAGCGGGCCTCGAAAGGAAGGGGTGAAGAATGAGCACGACCATCGCCAAGACGCTGGACCTGAAGGGTCTCGCGTGTCCGCTCCCCATCGCGAGGACGGCCCAGGGTATCCGGGAGCTGCGATCGGGAGAACTGATCGAGGCCCTGGCCACCGATCCTGGCTCGGTCCCAGACTTCGCGGCGTGGTGCCGCGCGACGGGCACCGAGCTCGTGGAGCAGAACGAGGATGGCGGCGTGTACCGCTTCCTCATCAGGAAGAAGTGAGGTGAGACCCGTGGTAATGATGGAGACACATGTGGAGGCCGAGAAGGCCGCCGAACACGTCCCGCACCAGAAACTCGTGATCTTCGCGTGGAGCGGAGACCTCGACAAGGTGTGGCCGACGCTGATCCTCGCGACCAGCGGGGCTGCGATGGGGATGCAGACGACGGTGTTCTTCACATTCTGGGGACTCTTCCCGCTCGTGAAGGACGAGGTCCGGATCACCGGCGAGAACTGGATGCAGAGGCTGCTGTCGACGATGGACCGGCCGGGCCTGGAGCACTTGAAGCTGGGCAGGATGAACTTCGCCGGCGCGGGACCGGCCATGATGAGGAAGCTGGCCAAGGAGCATCACGTCGCGAGCCCCACCGAGCTGATCGATCTGGCGAAGGACCTCGGCGTGAAGCTGGTGCCGTGCCAGATGACCATGGATCTGCTCGGCCTTTCGCGCGAAGACATGATCGACGGCCTGGAGGAGCCGACCGGTGCGACGACTGCCCTGCTCGAAGCACAGGACGCCGTGACGCTCTTCGTCTGAAGGGTCGGTTGGAGATCGGTGGAGGGTGACGAAATGAACGAGATGACGGTTCGGCACCAGGAAGGCGATCGTTTGGAGATCGACGTTCGGGGGCACAACGTGATCGTGGACCAGCCTCTCAGAGATGGTGGAGGCGACGAAGGGCCGACCCCGACGGAGCTCTTCGTCGCGGGACTGGCGAGCTGTGTGGGGTTCTATGCGGAGCGATTCCTCCGTCGGCACTCATTGCCGGTCGAGGGGCTCGAAGTGCGGTGCCAGTTCGCAATGGACCCCAACGCTGCGCGCGTCGCATCGGTGCAGCTGAGGGTGGTGGTTCCGGCGTTCCTGAACGAGTCGCACCGCCGGGCCCTTCTGGCCGTGGTCGACCACTGCACGGTCCACAACTCGATCCGGCAGGAACCGGAGGTCGGCATCGCCCTGAGCATCCACTCGGCTGCTGCTTGAACCTCAGCCGAACGAGCGATCCGCCCGGCGGAAATGATCCCGCCGGGCGGATGCGTCTATCCGGAGCTCACGCGGCCTTGACCGCCTTGGCGGTCTTGATGGGGATCTCCGTCGCCTTCGGCGGCTCGATCTCCTTGGCCACCTTCGGGACGGTCACGGTCAGGACGCCGTCCGTGTACTCGGCCTCGATCGCGTTCACATCGATGCCCTCGGGCATCGGGATGCGACGCTCGAAGGAGCCGAACGAGGCCTCCATCCGGTAGTAGGCCTCCTTCTTCACCTCCTCCTCCTGCTTCCGCTCGCCGCAGACGACGAGCTCGCCACCATCGACCTGCACGGAGACATCCTCCCGTGGGTCGATACCCGGGAGCTCGACCCGCACGATCAGGTCGCCGTCTTTGGCGTAGACGTCCGTCGCCGGGAGGAACGGCCAGCGGACGAACAGCGGAAGGACCGGGTACGCGATCCGGCCCCGGGTCCCCAGGAACCGATGCAGCGCGTCGTTCATCCGAAGCTCCAAGTCCGTGATCTCGTCCCAATAGTCGCGCATCTTGCTCACCTCCTTCCCACCCCACACTAGGAAGGCGGCCCGCACGACCGTAGGGCGCCGGGTCCCCTCACGTTCGGGACGATCGGCCCGCTTGGGCACTGGGTCCGGGTGGCCCGGGGATTGAGGCTGGAGGGCCCTCCCGGAGGGGGCCGGACGGCCGCGGTGGCCCTTCCTTTCCTCGCCCATGCTCCACGAAGGCAGAGACACACCTTGAGGAGGAGCGCGAGGGATGAGCGGGGGCGTGGTGAAGCGGCACCTCACGGTCGACGGGAACGAGGCGGCGGCCAGGATCGCCCACGCGGCGAGTGAGGTCATCGCCATCTACCCCATCACGCCATCGTCACCTATGGGCGAGCTCGCGGATGCGTGGTCGACCGCGGGTAGGCCCAACCTGTGGGGGGCCATCCCTCAGGTCGTCGAGATGCAGAGCGAGGGCGGGGCCGCCGGCGCGGTCCACGGCGGTCTCCAGGCAGGGGCCCTGTGCACGACGTTCACTGCCTCGCAGGGGCTCCTGCTGATGATCCCGAACATGTTCAAGATCGCCGGGGAGCTGACCTCGACGGTATTCCACGTGGCGTCCCGTACCGTCGCCACGCACGCCCTGTCGATCTTCGGGGACCACAGCGACGTGATGGCGGCCCGGTCCACAGGCTGGGCCATGCTGGCCTCCTCCTCGGTGCAGGCAGCCCAGGACCTGGCGGTCGTCGCGCACGCCTCCACGCTGGAGGCCCGGGTTCCATTCCTGCATTTCTTCGACGGGTTCCGCACCTCGCACGAGATCAACGTCATCGAGCCGGTGGACGACGACGTGCTCCGGGCCATGATCGACGACCATCTGGTCAGGGCCCACCGGGAGCGGGCCCTGTCCCCGGACCACCCCGTGTTGCGTGGCTCGGCGCAGAACCCCGACGTGTTCTTCCAGGCCCGAGAGGCGGCGAACCCCTTCTACGCCATCACCCCTGCGGTCGTGCAACGGACGATGGACCGCTTCGCTGAGTTCACCGGGCGCAGCTATCACCTGTTCGACTACTCCGGGCATCTTGAGGCCGAGCGCGTGATCGTTCAGATGGGCTCAGGGGTCGGAGCCGTACAGGAGACGATCGAGCGCCTGACGGCCGCCGGCGAGAAGGTCGGTGTCCTGCAGGTCCGGCTGTTCCGACCCTTCTCCGCCCAGGCCTTCGCAGCGGCGCTCCCGCGCACGCTGAAGGCACTGGCGGTGCTCGACCGGACCAAGGAGCCCGGTGCCCCCGGCGAGCCGCTGTACCAGGACGCGGTCACGGCTCTGACCGAAGAGGTGGCCGCCGGGAGGTTCCCCGCCATGCCCAGGGTCATCGGCGGCCGGTACGGCCTTTCGTCGAAGGAGTTCGACCCCTCCATGGCCAAAGCGGTATTCGACGAGCTGGCCAAACCCGAGCCGAAGAACGACTTCACGGTGGGCATCTACGACGACGTGAGCCACACCAGCTTGGACGTCGACCGGTCGTTCTCCACCGAACCGGACGACGTGGTGCGGGCCGTGGTCTACGGCCTGGGCTCCGATGGGACCGTGAGCGCGAACAAGAGCTCGGTCAAGATCATCGGCGACGCGACCGACCTGTTCGCCCAGGGATACTTCGTCTACGACTCGAAGAAAGCCGGGGCCCTGACGGTCTCGCACCTCCGCTTCGGGCCCCGCCCGATCCGGTCCACGTATCTCGTCAGGCGGGCCAATTTCGTGGCCTGCCACCAGTTCCACTTCCTGGAGCGGATGGACGTCCTGGAGGTGGCCGGGCGGGAGGCCACGTTCCTGCTGAACAGCTCATACGGGCCAGACGAGGTGTGGGAGCACCTTCCGGTCGAGACGCAGCGCCAGGTCATCGACAAGAAACTGCGGCTCTACGTGGTCGACGCCCAGAAGGTGGCGAATGAGGTTGGCCTGGGAGCGCGCATCAACACGGTCCTCCAGACGTGCTTCTTCGCCCTGGCGGGCATCCTGGAGGTGGAGGCGGCCATCGACCGCATCAAACAGGCCATCGAGAAGAGCTACGGCAAGCGAGGCAAGACGGTCCTGGAGATGAACTACGCGGCCGTGGACAAGGCCCTGGAAGGGCTCCACGAGGTGACCGTTCCCCAGACCGTGGCCGGCGAGCTCCACAGGCTCCCCCCAGTCTCGCCCGAGGCCCCGGACTTCCTGCAACGGGTCACGGCGAAGATGATCGCCGGACAGGGGGACCTCCTGCCCGTCTCGGCGCTCCCGGTGGGCGGCACGTTCCCCACCGGCACGGCGAAGTGGGAGAAGCGGTCCATCGCCCACGAGATCCCGATCTGGGATCCCGACATCTGCATCGACTGCGCGAAGTGCGCGCTGGTGTGCCCGCACGCGGCCATCCTGATGAAGGTGTTCGAGCCCATCGCGGCCGATCAGGCGCCGGGATCGTTCCAACACAAGGAGTGGCGCGACCGGGAGAACCCGGGCCTGTGGATGACCATCCAGGTCGCGCCCGACGATTGCACGGGATGCGGCGTGTGCGTGGACGTCTGCCCGGCCAAGAGCAAGGAGGAGGTTAGGCACAAGTCCATCAACATGGAGCCCAAAGCCGAGCACCTCGAGGCGGAGCAGGCCAACTTCGCGTTCTTCCAGGGGATCGCGCCGCCCGACAAGCGGGAGGTCAAGGTGGCTTCGATCAAGGGCTCGCAGATGCTCGAACCGTTGTTCGAGTTCTCGGGAGCCTGTGCAGGGTGCGGCGAGACCCCGTATCTGAAGCTCCTGTCCCAGATGTTCGGGGACCGAATCCTGATCGCGAACGCCACCGGATGCTCGTCGATCTACGGCGGAAACCTCCCCACGACGCCGTGGAGCGTCGGGCGGGACGGGCGCGGCCCGGCCTGGTCGAACTCGCTGTTCGAGGACAACGCCGAGTTCGGGCTTGGGATGCGCCTCGCCATCGATCACCAGGCCACCCACGCGCGCGAGCTGCTCACAGAGCTGGCACCGGAGGTGGGGCCGGACCTAGCCGATGAGCTCCGTTCGGCCGACCAGTCGAACGAAGCCGGCATCCACGACCAGCGGAGGCGGGTGGCCGATCTGAAGCGGCGCCTGGAACCGCTCGAGTCGTACCCGGCCCGGGAACTGCTCTCGCTGGCCGACGCGCTCGTCCGAAAGAGCGTGTGGATCGTCGGCGGCGACGGCTGGGCCTACGACATCGGGTTCGGCGGTCTGGACCACGTCCTGGCCACCGGGCGCGACGTCAACATCTTGGTCCTGGACACCCAGGTGTACTCGAATACGGGAGGCCAGGCGTCGAAGGCCACTCCCCGGGGCGCCGTCGCTAAGTTCGCCACCGGCGGCAAGGCCGTCGGGCGGAAGGACCTGGGGATGATCGCGGCCGCGTACGGCAACGTCTACGTGGGGCAGGTGGCCATGGGAGCCGACAACGCCCAGACCGTCAAGGCGCTCGCGGAGGCCGAATCCTGGCACGGGCCCTCCGTGGTCATCGCGTATAGCACCTGCATCGAGCACGGCATCGACATGTCCACGTCGATGACGCACCAGGGTGAGGCCGTGAAGTCCGGGTTCTGGCCGCTGTACCGGTATGACCCGCGGCACGAGAAGGAAGGCGATCGACCGCTCCAGCTCGACAGCAGGCCGCCCAGCATGCCGGTGAGGGACTTCCAGGCCAAGGAGGCCCGGTTCGCCATGCTCGCGCGGTCTCGGCCGAAGGAGCATGCTGAACTCCAGAGGCTGGCCCAGGCGGACGCGGAAGAACGATGGCACTTCTACGAGCAGCTCGCAGGTGTGGAGCGTCACCCCCCCGGACAGCTGGAGGACCACGAGGGCGGGCGCGAGGCGCTCGCCGAGGAGGCGGTTGAATCATGAGCGCCGACCTGAGAACCCGCTACCTGGGGATGGAGCTGCCGAACCCAGTGGTGCCATCGGCCTCGACGCTCTCGTCCCGGATCGACACCCTGAAGCGACTGCAAGACGCCGGAGCATCGGCGGTGGTGATGCAGTCCCTGTTCGAGGAGCAGATCGAGCGCGAGGGGCTGGAGATCCACCTCGTGCTGGAGCGGGGGACCGAGAGCTTCGCCGAGGCGCTGACTTACCTCCCCGAGCTCGAGGACTACAACATCGGGCCCGAGGCATACCTCAGGCACCTGGAGCTCACGAAGCGGGAGTTGGAGATCCCGGTGATCGGCTCCCTGAACGGCTCGTCGCCGGGTGGCTGGGTCCGCCACGCCAGGTTGATCGAGGACGCGGGGGCCGACGCCCTGGAGCTGAACGTCTACTTCGTGGCGGCCGACCCGGACCTGATGTCGTCGGAGGTCGAGCACCTGTACATCGACCTCGTGGCGGCCGTGCGGTCCTCGGTGGAGATCCCGCTGGCGGTCAAAGTCGGTCCTTTCTTCAGCTCGATGGCGAACATGGCCCGGCGACTGGTCGAGGCGGGGGCCGACGGGCTTGTGCTGTTCAATCGGTTCCTCCAGCCCGACATCGACCTCGAGACCCTGGAGGTCGACCCCACACTGCACCTCTCGACCTCGGAGGAGCTCCGGCTGCCG
>DASXTW010000022.1:0-2025 GCA_036505215.1 Actinomycetota bacterium
TCGATGTTCACCCTGTGGCTCGTCCTCGTGCTCATCGGCTACACCGCGATGTACTGGGCCCTGGGGAACGGACCGCTCTCGTTCGCATTCACCGAGTCCGGCTCGGCCCTCCTCACCCTGGGGTTCGCCCAAGGACGAAACCTGGCCACCATCGGGCTGATGTTCACCGAGGCCGCCATCGGCCTGGGCCTGCTGGCCCTGTTCATCGCGTACTTGCCCAGCCTGTACGGCGCGTTCTCCCGGAGGGAAGCCGGGGTCTCCAAGGTCGAGGTCCGCGCGGGACGGCCCCCGTCGGGCGTCTACCTCATCCAGCTGGCGTGGACGGTCGGCCGGATGGAGATCCTGAAGACCCTGTGGCCGGAGTGGGAGGACTGGTTCGTGGAGGTGGACGAGACCCACACATCGTTCCCCCCTCTGGTCTTCTTCCGCTCGGGCCACCCAGACGAGTCGTGGGTCACTTCGGCTGGGGCCATCCTGGATGCCGCGTCGCTCTACGTCTCGAGCGTCGACACCCCTCCAACCCTCGAACCCGAGTTCATGATCCGCGCCGGCTACCTGTGCCTGCGGCACATCGCGGCGTTCTTCTGGATCCCGGTTGGTGTATCAATGCAGCGATGCTGTCGTAGTGGAGCGGTACGTCGAGCGAGAGCACGGGGCTGCCGAGGCGAGGAATGCGAAATGGCGGGCGCGAAGTGCTTCCGATCAGCCAGGTGCGACGAGGGAGCGTCAACGCGCTTCTCGGCTCGCAAGGGCCGTCCAGCCGCGTGAGCGACCCGCGGACACCGCCGACCCGTGGGAGATCTGTTTCCGGGGCTTGCAGCACCTCAGGCGCGTCGAGGTAAGCATGGGGAGCAATGCGGGGGGCCGCGAGCACCTGGAGGCCGCCCGGGAGTGCCTCCGCCAGGTCGCCGTGGGGCCTGAAGACGATTCTCTCTAACCCCTAGGGGCATGCCATCCCGCGAGGCTCTACGGGGCTCTCAGAACCTTGAAAACTACGGCTTTGTGATTCAGCGCCAGAGGCGACGGACGACGACCTTTCACGAGCAGCCTATCTCCGCCGCTGAACGAGGAACTCAGGCCGAGAGTCTTCGGTACTGCGTACTCAGCAGCTTGCCAGAGCTCAGGGCTGGCTCGAGGAGGGCCGGTTGCCTGCCGAGGTCGGCCGATGGGGCGCGATAGACGCGCTTGTCAGCCTTACCCGGTCTTGACCCAGAACCTGGAGCGCTGGACGATCCAGCTGAGGCGGTGCCGATCGCCCTTAGGTTGGAGGCCGTCGACCCCGGCTGGAGACGATTACTCACCGGGCACACTGTTTCGGCTTCGCCACCCTGGCGGGGCCCGAGGGAGGGAGGAAACGATGGGCAAGAAGTCTCACACGCAGGAGCCTGTGAGCCGGCGGAACCTGCTGAAGAAGGGCGCGGCGGGGGCCCTTGGCGCTGCCGCGGCAACAGCCATCACCGCCACCCCGGCTTCGGCCGACGATGGCGATCCCATCATCCTCGGACAGGAGAACTTTTCGTCCTCGCCCACGGTGATCAAGCCCACGCAGTTCGGGGTGGGCGACAGTCTCGCCTTCGGCGGAGGTTTCCTCTCGGCCGTAAGTGCCGAAGGACCGATCGTATTCGGCACTTCGGACCTCAGGGGAGGTTTCCTTCGGATCGCAACGGATTTTACCTCACCCGCCATCTCAGCCTCCACTCCTCTGAGTGGTCCCGCGATCTCTGCGGACGCTCAAGGAACTGGGATCATCGCGTCCGGGATACATGGGCCGGGCGTACGGGGAGAAAGCGCTGATGCGGCCGGGGTCCACGGGCGCAGCCACCACGGCCGGGGGGTCCTAGCCGAAATCTCCCTCGTCTATGACGGACTAGCGTTCGAGGCCGTCGGACCAGTCAAGTTCTCGACCTCTGGCCTTGCGGACGTCGCGGCCTCCACCGACCGGGTGACCGTGAATCCGGGAGTGCCCGTCACCTCGCAGAGCAAGGTCTTGGCCATGCTGCAGGGCAACAGCGGGAGTAGGGCAAT
>DASXTW010000023.1:0-2043 GCA_036505215.1 Actinomycetota bacterium
TCGTCCGGCAGACAGTGTTCTTCTTCTCCCTCCCCGATGGATCGCGGGTGCGCGTGGCGACGACGTATTCCGAGTTCGGATCTCCGTTGCGGGATATCCCAGACGCAGCAGACGTCTGCCAGCGCTAGGTGCGAACCCGGATTTGCGAAGCGGCGGGCGTTGGGATCCCACCACCTCGGAGCCCGACCCCCCAGGGGCCGGACGACCCGGACGGCGCCAGACAGGCACCCGAGTCCGCGACACGTTTCGGGCCAGACCCCGCCCGCGCGCACCAGCCCCGGTGGTGCTTGACGAGAAGGCAGATAAGAGAGACGAAACGCCGCACCTTTGCCACCTGGGTCGGGGCTAGCTGGGCGGAGTCCTCGTCGCAGATCTCGCCGAGCGCCGCCCCTTTCGGGGCACCCCTGCGTTTCGAAGCCGATCCCCGGGGACAGAGCTTCCAATCCGAGCTGAGAAGATCGGCTCTGAGGGGGCTGCGGCGGCGGCGGGTTTTGGCTGGTGGTCCCGGGAGGCCATAGCGGAGGCGAGCCGACCCGGACACCGGCCGAGCTGAACCCTGCGGCAACCCGTGGACACGCCTGTCGCGGCCCGCGAAGCATCCGCTCGCTTCGGACCCCTCCGGACATCTCTGATCGGTCTCGGCTCGGGGCGCCAACGGGTCGTCGAGCTAGAGTCCTCAGATGTTGGGAGGTGAGGTCCTAGATGGGACGGAGTGAGCGCTCACCGGTTCGCCGACTGGCGCTCGCCCGCCTCATATCCACCCTAGGAACCGCAGCGGCTGACATCGCGGCCGCATATGTGATCTACCAACGGACCCACTCCGCGTACTGGCTCTCGGCTCTGTTCTTTCTGACGTTCGGCGTGAATGGCCTGGTCAGCCCGTTGTTCGGTGCGCTCGCCGACCGCCACGACCGCCGTCGAATCATGATCGCCTCCGACCTCGTGGGTGCCGCGTGCTTCGCCTTGCTCATCCCGATCAGGGACCCCGCAGCGATGATCGCCCTCGTGTTCGTGGCCTCGCTCGCCGCCACGCCGTTCTGGACGGCCTCAGGGGCTGCGATCCCGAACCTCGCTCCCGAAGGAGAGCTCGCCTGGGCCAATAGCCTGCTCTCTATGAGCGGATGGACGGGACGACTTGCCGGCTTCGGTGTCGGCGGAGCACTCGTCGCCTTTGCGGGATCGGGATCGGTCTTCGCGATCGACACGGCTTCCTTCGTGTTCTCCGCGGGGTTGGTTGCCTCGGTCAGCCTGCCTTTCGGTCTGCCCCGGACTGAGGAGGAGCGGCGAAGCTCCAGGGCACGGGAAGGGTTCCGCTTCGTGCTCGCCGACAGAGCCCTCACGGCGATCCTGCTCGCCTGGGCGCTGATGTACCTTGCCGTGAACATCACGACGGTGGCCAACGTGCCCCTCGCCCGGGACTTTCACACCGGCTCGTTTGGCTACGGGATGCTCGAGTCGATGTATGCCGGCGGCTCGCTCATCGGGGCGTTCATCGGCCGGTGGATCCAGGAGTCATGGCTGCGTGGGGCCCTTATTGGAGGCACGGTGGCGATCGCGATCGGCCAAGCTATCGCTGGCCTCTCCCCGTGGTTCCTCCTCATCCTGGTTGCCGTCCTGCTGTCGGCCATCGCAGACTCCTTCGGAGGGGTGGCAGGGCAATCCTGGATCCAACTGCGGACCCCCGACGCGGTCCGCGGTCGGGTGATGGGTGCGCTCGGCGCGACCTTCATGGCGGCCAACATGGTCGCATTCACGATCGCCGGGTCACTTACGACGGCGGTGGGGGCTCAGGGCGTCTACACGGCAGGGGGCGGCGCGGCTGCCGTCGCGTGCGTCGTGCTGGTCATAGGCCTCCGTGGTACGAACCTCGGATCTGTCAGACGAAGGAGCACGGTCGATGGAGGCAAGGATTCCAAATGATCCACCCCTTGCCCGACCCCGGATTTGCTGCAACGGCGCGGCATCGAGATGACCTACCATAGCGAGCACCGCCCCACTCGAGGCGTATGGCCGTGCACTTGATGAGGAGGCGGGCTTTCTAAT
>DASXTW010000024.1:0-2997 GCA_036505215.1 Actinomycetota bacterium
CGGTCGATGGGGTCCCCGGAGGTCGAACAACGGTCGATGGGGTCCCCGGAGGTCGCCGAGGTCCGGGCGACCACCGCACCCCGCAGGATCGACCTCGATTCGCTTCCCCTTCCGACGTGGGTCACCGTGCGCGAGGCCGCCTTGCTGGCCCGAGTCTCCGAAACGCAGGTGCTCGAGTGGATCGACAAGGGAACCGTGGAGCATGGGGTGATCCTGGGCGATCCGAGAAGCACCGGGTGGGTGCTCGTCCGCACACGAGACCTCGATCCGCAGCTCGCTCGGGACGTGAGCTGAGCCACGCCGCGCTCCCGAACGATCTCAGGCGTTCGCGGGCTGGCTCGAGGTCAGGCGACCGAGCTCCTCCAGCTTGGCCAGGACCATCTCCGCGGCCTCGGCGGGAGAGCACTGCTCGGTGTCGATCACCAGCTCGGGGCTCTGGGGCTCCTCGTAGGGATCGGATACGCCGGTGAAGTTGGAGATCTCTCCGGCCATGGCCTTCTCGTACAGGCCCTTCACGTCCCGCCGGGTGACCTCCTCGAGCGACGCCTTGACGTACACCTCGACGAAGTCGCCGATCAGCTCGCGGTTGCGATCGCGGATCTCCCGATACGGCGAGATCGCGGAGCACACGGCGACCACGCCGTTGCGCACCAGCAGGTTGGCGACGAAACCGATCCGCAGGATGTTGGTGTCGCGATCCTCCTTGGAGAATCCCAGGCCCTTGGACAGGTGCGTTCGCACCACGTCGCCGTCCAGGAGCTCGACCTTGTGGCCTCGTTGGCGGAGCGCCGGCACGAGCAGCTCGGCGATGGTGGACTTCCCGGCGCCGGACAGCCCGGTGAACCAGACGCAGAACCCTCGGTCATCGGTCACAGGAAGCTCCTTCCGATGGCGCCCTCCGGCACCTCCATGTCATAGAGCGATAGGATGGTTGGCCCCACGTCGATGAGGCTCAGCCCCTCGACCCTGCCGGATGGTTGCGCAGGAACACCCGCCATCACGAAGATGCCGGTCCGGTCGTGGTTGGCTCCGTCCGGCCCGGTGTCGTTCTCATGGGTGAAGATGTCCGGATTGCCGAGCGTGCCTACCGACCTCCAGTCGAGATCTCCGAAGTAAACGATGAGATCCGGAGCTATGCCCCGAACGTCTGGGTACACATCTTGCGGCTTGAACACTCTCGTCCCGAGAGGCTCCCCGTCGGGGCCTGGCATTGACTCCAGCTTCGCGATCAGCTCGTCGCGGACATTTTCGTACTTCGCGGGTTCGATCACGCCCTGTGGCTCCCGGCCTTTGACATTGAGAAACAGCCGACCATAGTAGCCGCCGTCACCCCAGGCGATGGTACGGCTCCAATCGAGCGGGGCGTCCGTGATTCGGGTAACGGCGCTGGGCGTATCCGTCAAGGTCAGATAGCCCTCTCGTCGCAGCCAGTCGTTGATGCAGACACCGCCCTCCATCCGCCGGGCGCCGTGATCCGACATGACGATGGTGACCGCGTCCTGGGGGATGAGCTCGAGGAGTGAGCCGACCTCGGCGTCGAGGTATCGAAAATACTCCTGGAACGCGGACTCGAAGGGGTTTCCTGGCACGTACTTCGCGTGTCCGGGGTCCCAGTACTGCCAGAACACGTGTTGGAGTCGATCCAGCCCCATCTCGACCATCATGAAGAAGTCCCACGGTTTGTTTCGGATGAGCCGGCGAGCTACCTGGAATCGCCGTCTCGTCATCTCAAAGAGCTGACGGAGGACGAACTCCAGACCTTTCTCCCGGAAATTCGGTATGTCGAAGATATAGGTTCCGTCTCCGAGCTCGGCCTCCACTTCAGTCTGGAGATCCACCGGATAGGTGAAGCTCTTGGCCGACGGAGGCGTGAGGAAACACGAGATCCGCCATCCGTGGAGGGGCTTGGCCGGATAGCCCGGCGGGACCCCGATCAGGAGCGAGTTCATCCCGCGCTCACCGAGGAGGTCCCAGACCGCGGGTCGCTTCACTGACTCGGACGTCACGACGGAAAGACCGTCGTAGCTATTGTCCTTGCGGTTACGAAAGCCGTAGATCCCGAGTTGGCCCGGCGTCGACCCCGTCATGGAGCAGGCCCAGGCCGGCACGGTGATCGGCGGTGTAATGCTGGCCAGATCGCCGTGCATGCCTCCGGTCATGAGTTTATGTACGTTGGGCATCTCGTCGGCCATATCCTTGAAGACGAGTTGGGCGGGAGCACAATCCAGGCCGATCACTGCGACTCGGGGTCCTTGCGTCATGCGTTGGCAACCCTCGTCCGTCGGTGGTCACGAAAAGGAGCCCGGCGCGTTCGCCGCAGCTCCGAGGAGGAATCCTACCAACGAGCCGGACGAGCCGACCAAGCTGCGAGAATGGGCCGCGCCATGACGCTGCTCAAGAGGGTCCTGTACTGGCAGGCAGCGTTGTGGGCATCCTCCGGCGTCGCCCTGTTCACCGCGCCGGGGTGGGTGGTCGAGCGGGTCCTGGGCCAGCCGCCCGTGGGCGATGACGTATGGCTCCGAGCCACGGGAGCCATGGGGTTCGTCCTCTCGCTGCTGATGGTGCTGGTCGTTCACCACATCGACGAGGTCTGGTGGTGGGGATGGGCATTCGTCATCCTGGAGGCCTCGACGGCCGGGCTCTTCGCGGCGAACGCCCTCCTCAGTTTGCCCGCGGGGGCCGCGGCATGGCCCTGGTGGCTGATTGGCGGAGCGAACGCCGTGCTCGGGGCGGTGGAAGTGGTCGCGCTGGCCAGGGTGGGGATGGAACGGTCACCCGTCTAGGTCCCCGGGAGACCGTGTCCTTCCGGCGATCGGCCGATCTCAGTGCATGTGGCCGTGGCCACCTGCGGTGGCCGCGGACTCCTCCTCCTCCTCGGGCTTCTCCACCACGGCGCTCTCGGTGGTGAGCACGAGCGCGGCGATGGAGGCGGCGTTTTGGAGCGCCGACCGCGTGACCTTGGCCGGATCGATGATGCCGGCCTTCAGCATGTCGACA
>DASXTW010000025.1:0-3400 GCA_036505215.1 Actinomycetota bacterium
CCCCAGGGCCTGTGGTGGAGCGCCCCACCTACACTCCTGGGGATCCTTCGCTCCCACGGACTGCCATTGACGGCACCCTCCGTCCCACCCCCACCGGCGCCGGCGGCGGTTCCAGCGGCGCATCCGCAGGGCTGGGTCATGCTGTGGACCGCAGTGGCGTTCCTGGGGCTGCTCCTTGCGGGAGTAGTGGAAGGGCGGCGTCGGGTTCGAGCAGCCTGATCCTCAGGCGCCCTTGAGCGAGGGCAGGACACGTTCGCCGAACAGCTCGATGGCCCGCGACGCAGTCTCGAAGTCCATGCCCGGGTAGTGCAGCCGCACGATCAGGTGAAACTCCCTTCGCGCGGCAAAGGCTTCGATCATGGGGCGGAGCGCGTGGATGACCTCGTGGGCGTTCCCGGTTGGCGTGATTCGCTGCATGGTCTCCTCGTCGGGCGGCGCCAGAACGAACCCCTGCTCCGGCGTGTCTCCGCCGGCGTCCCAGCCGCCGTAGATCCCGAGCTGATTCGGGACGTATCGTCCCGCCACCTCCCAGGCGTCCCTGTCTTCCCACACGAAGGTGTTCTGCAGCTGGGCTATGGGCAATGACGAGGGATCCTTCCCGGCAGCCCGAGCCCCCGCTTCCACGATCTGGAAGGCCTCTCGCATCTTGTCCACTCCGCCGCCCCGAGTCCGGATGTATCCGTCCGCGATCCGTCCGGCCCGGCGCATGGCCGGCTCCACCGAGCCGCCCAGCCAGATGGGCACCGCTCCCTTCCGTTCTGGAGCGGGCGTGATCTTCACCTGATCGAACGAGAAGACCTTTCCCTGATAGGAGAACCGGTCGCCGGTCCACGCCAGGCGCAGGACGTCGATCGTCTCCACGGTCCGCCGAACGCGCTCCGACAGCGGCACGCCGAACATGCGGAACTCCTCCTCGCGCCATGCGAGGCCCAGTCCCAGGATCAGGCGTCCCCCGGAGATGAGGTCGACGGTGGCCGCGTCCTCCGCCAGGCGCAATGGATGGTGAAAGGGGGTCAGCAGGATGCCGGTCCCGAGCCTGATCCGATCGGTCGCGGCGGCCAGCGCTGCCAGAGTGGGAATCAGCGATGGCATGTACCCGTCCCCAGAGCCGTGGTGCTCGCTGACCCAGGCGGAGTCGAAGCCGAGGGTCTCGGCCAAGCGGACCATGTCCAGGATCTCCCTGTACTCCTGGGTGAACGTCCGCTTCGAGCCAGGTGGAACCTGGGCCGTGAACAGTCCGATCCCGATCTGTACTGCCATCGGGCGCAAAACCCTACCCTAACGGCTCGGTGACGCGCGAAACGGCTTTTGGCTTTCCGATGGCTGCGGGTATCGTGGAAGAAACCAACCTCATCGGCCATCGGCGCTGCGGGGAGGAGATGGCATGGAAAAGGCTCAGGAGTGGAACGAGCTGGCCGCCCAGATCTGCGTGGACAGCATCCGATGCTCGACGGCGGCTGGGTCCGGCCACCCAACGTCATCCATGTCCGCGGCCCACCTGGCGGCCGTCCTCTTCTCCGACCATCTCCGGTTCGACGTCGATGACCCGGAGAACGCCGGCAACGACCGGTTCGTGCTCTCGAAGGGCCATGCGTCGCCCCTGCTGTTCTCTGTCCTGAAGGCGATCGGTGCCATCACCGACGCCGAGCTCCTGTCGTTTCGCAAGCACGGGAGCCCCCTCCAGGGCCACCCTGCTCCGGTGCCCGAGATGCCCTGGGTGGATGTGGCCACCGGCTCTCTGGGGCAGGGCCTTCCCTTCGCGCTGGGCATGGCCCTGGCCATGCGCCTGGACGATCTCCCGGGTCGCGTCTGGGTCTTGTGCGGCGACTCCGAGTTCGTCGAGGGGTCCGTCTCGGAGGCGATGGCAAACGCGTCGTTCTACCAGGTTCGCAACCTCGTGGCCGTCCTGGACATGAACCGGTTGGGGCAGCGCGGCCCCACCATGCTCCAGTGGGAGGGGGACCGGTACGTGGCGCGAGCGGAAGCTTTCGGATGGCGGGCCATCCAGGTCGACGGCCACGACGTCCAGCAGATCGACCAGGCCTACCGCCAAGCGTCGGACGGACAGGGCCCCACGCTCGTCGTCGCCCGCACGGTAAAGGGTCACGGGGTCTCGTTCCTGGCCGACGCCGAAGGCTGGCACGGGAAGGCCCTCGACGAGGACCAGGCCAAGCAGGCCATCGAGGAGCTGGGCGGCGAGCGAGCCATCACGATCACGCCTCCCAAGCCCGAGCAGGTGAGCCGGGAACGGGTGGAGAGCCGGGCGAGCGTCGAGGTCCCGACCTACGACAAGGACATCGCCACGCGCAAGGCCTTCGGGGAGACTCTGGCTGCCCTGGCCGAAGCCGAGCCGGACCTGGTGGTCCTGGACGGCGAGGTCTCCAACTCCACGCACACCGAGGACTTCCAGAAGGCCGCGCCGGGCCGCTTCTTCGAGCTGTACATCGGCGAGCAGAACATGCTCGGCACCGCGGTCGGCCTGCAGGCCTTGGGGAAGAAGCCGGTCGCGGCGACGTTCGGCGCCTTCCTCACTCGGGCTTACGACTTCATCCGGATGGCCGCGGTGAGCCGGGCCGACCTTGCACTCTGCGGCTCGCACGCCGGCGTCTCCATCGGCGAGGACGGGCCATCGCAGATGGCCCTTGAGGATCTGGCGATGATGCGGGCGGTGCATGGTTCGACCGTGTTGTACCCGGCGGACGGGAACTCGACCGCCAGGCTGGTGAGGCAGATGCTCGAACTGCCCGGCATCTCCTACCTACGCACCACCCGTGAGAAGACTCCCAGGCTGTACGGGCAGGACGAGGAATTCCCCATCGGCGGGAGCAAGACCCTTCGATCGAGCGATGCGGACCGGGCCACCATCGTGGGAGCCGGAGTCACCGCCTTCGAGGCCTTGAAGGCAGCAGATCAACTGGCCGGGAACGGTCTGCCTGTCCGCGTGATCGACGCCTACTCGGTGAAGCCGATAGACGGGGGGACCCTGCGCGCGGCCCTCGAGGAGACGGGGCTGATCGTCGTGGCCGAGGACCACTGGGTGGAGGGAGGGCTCGGAGATGCCGTCCTCGAGGCGGTTGCCGCGGGAGGCAAGGAACTCTCCGGCCGTGTCATCAAGCTCGCGGTCACCGAGATGCCGGGGTCCGGGACGCCCGAGGAGCTGCGCGACTGGGCGGGAATCTCGGCCGAGAAGATCGCCCGCGCCGTCCGCTCCGCCCTTCCCAGGAATGCGTCGCGATGAAGAAATGCCCCTACTGCGCCGAGGAGATCCAGGACGAGGCGATCAAGTGCCGGTGGTGTGGCAGCGATCTCACCGTCCCTCCACCGCAGGCCCAACCGGCCGATGCCCAGCCCGCCGCTCCGGCCGGGCCCCGGGTCGGCGAGGGCGCCCTCCGGTTCAGCC
>DASXTW010000026.1:0-1576 GCA_036505215.1 Actinomycetota bacterium
TTCGCGTACAGGAACACCCCGGCGGTCGCCAGCGAGGCCAAGACCAACGCCAGGACCACGACGAGCCCTCTACCCTTCATCACAATCCCCCCTGTGCGTTCTTGCCTTCGGTCTTTCGGCCGCCGGTCGGCCGAGGTTTAGTCCACGAGTCGAACTATCGGGCGGCCGCTGGAGCTTGGATCGTCGAGTCCGGTCGTCTGAAGGTGGATGCAGAACACGTCGGAGCTCTGGCGCGTGAAGTGGCAGTTGGGCTGCCTTCTGGCCTGCTGCCCATCCCACGCCTCTTTGACATAGAAGCCCTGGAGCTTGACCACCGGGTAGGCCACGCCCGGCGTGTACTTCCATTCGCGGCAGTCCGAATCGGGCGTCTTGGCGCTGTCGCACGCCACGATCGGGAAGAGGACGACCGGCTCGGACTCGAGCTTCTTCTGTTGCATCTGTGCGGTCACGTTGTCCACCCACTCCTGGATGGCCTCGACCGAACTCGCTTTGTGGCCGGTCGCGCCACACACCCACGTCGGGGGATCGCCCCACGGCTCCGTGGGGTCCCACAGCCCGGGCAGCAAGGTCTCGTCGCCAGGGGTCCCCATTCCGCCCATCCCCCCGATGTAGTCACCGAGGTCCTTCGAGCCACCCGCCTGTGTCGAGCATTTCATGGGGTTGAGGTCCTTGTCCTTGATCGGCCACCCCTCGGGGAGATTGAGCCATCCCCAATCGCTGTTCAAGGGCTGACGCCCCTTCTCGAACGTGAAGTAGCAATCGACCTTGCCCTCGTGAGGCACGCCCTCCTCGAGGCACTCGTCGATCTTGAGCTGGTCGAGCTTGAGGGGAGCCGGATTCGAATCGCCCGTGGTCCACTCAGCGGTGGCGGTGGCCACGACCGTTCCGTTGTTGATCCCGAAGATCGGGGCGAAGAAGTACTGCTGGGGAACGCTGACCGTCACGGTCACCGTTGGATTGTTTTCCGGGTCCGGGCTGGGGACGCCGTCGCATTGGGCGGGGCCGGGGTTGATCCTGAAGCCGGAGGTGCCGGGCAGGATGGTCGCGGCCCCGTTGTTGTCGGCGAGCAGCTCTGTGGCCTCTTGCCTCGCCATCACCTCGCCATGTGCCTGGCCGCACTCCATCGCCGCGGCCAAGGCGGCCGCATCGGCTCCGTTCACCATGTTCCGCTTGAGGGCCACGCCGCGCCCGAGGTCGAACGTCAGCACCAGCATGCCGATCAGGCAGATCAGGCTGATGGCCACGATGGCCAGGACGGCGCCCTGCTCCTCGTGGCGAACCCGGACCAAGCTGAACCGCCTTACTCGCATCGGAACACCGCCTTGATGGTCGGAGTGACAGTCACGTTCTTCCAGAACGGGATGTTGATCTGGAGGGGTTGTTCCCACGAGACCTGGACGTCTTTGCCCTGGTCTGCGTCCGCGCATCCGTCCGCAGCCGGGCCAGAGCCCAGGATCTCGACGTCGGCGGGCTTATTCCATTGGTACGGAGACGCGGAACGGTCGATGGCGGCCTGGATGTCGCATTCGCTCTTCCACTTCACCGCGGCGCACCGGGCGCCCTCCCTGGCCGCACC
>DASXTW010000027.1:0-7713 GCA_036505215.1 Actinomycetota bacterium
AGGACGTCCTGCATCCCGTCTTCCCCCTTCGCGAAAGGCTTACGTTCCGCGCCCAACTCGGAGGCGGCTCCGTCCGATCGTGAGTGCCAGCCTCGAAGGCGGGCTGAGGTGGCCTCCCCACCAGAGACTGCATCGATTTCAAGACTCAAAAGTCTATTTCACATTATGCAATATATATGCTATGGTCAAATACTCTCCGTTCATTGCGCAGTGGCTGGCCTACGAACGAGCGGAACTCCATGGATTCGTTCGAGTACAGAGCCCCGACCGACCTTAGGGAGGGTCTGGAGATCCTGGCGGAGTTCGGCCCCGACGCCAAAGTATTGGCAGGGGGCCAATCACTGATGATCCTCCTCCGCCAGCGGCTGTTGGCGCCTCGCGTCATCGTCAGCCTCAAGCGGTTGGGGGCACTGACCGCCATCGAGTCCTCGGACGGCGGGTTAAGGCTGGGCAGCATGGTCACTTACCGGGCCGCCTCCGCGTCGCCTGCGGTACGGGCCCATGCTCCGATCCTTGCACGAGCCGCGAGCTCGGTTGGTTCGATCCACATCCGGAACCTGGGGACGCTTGGGGGAAGCCTCTGCCACGCGGATCCCGCTGCTGATGTCCCCACAGTGCTGCTGGCCCTCGATGCAATGCTCCGCGCGGCCGGTAGCTCTGGCAGGAACACCTACCCGGCCGACCAGTTCTTTACCGGACTGTTCCAGACCCGCATCGCGACGGAGGAGGTCCTCGAGGGGATCGACGTGCCGGCCCCAGCCGGCGAAACGACGTTCGGCTACGGCCGATTCAGCTATCGCGAGGGGGAGTACCCGATGGCCGTCGCGGCGTGCCGTTTGACCTGGGACGGCCAGACGTGCACGGATGCCCGGATCGCCGTGGGGGGCGGGGATGTCTATCCGAAACGGCTACCCGAGGTTGAAGGGCTGGTGCGGCGGACGGGTGTGGACGCTGGGGCCAGAGCGGAGGTCCGGGGGGTCCTCCCCACGATCCTGAGGCCGATGCCGGACATTCGCGGCTCGGGGGAGTGGAAGTCTAGGGTTCTGGCAGGCCTCATGGACAGGGTGCTCGACGAGGCGGCCCGGAGAGGGGCCCCACGTGCCTGAGGGAACCATCCGCTTCACCCTCAATGGGCGTTTCGTGGAGCTGCCGGTAGCCCACCACAGACTCCTGCGCGACTTCATCCGGGAGGAACTTGGCCTCACCGGTACCAAGGGGGCGTGCGAGGACGGCATGTGCGGAAGCTGCACCGTCCATCTCGATGGGCTGGCCGTAAAGTCCTGTCTGCTCCTCGCCGTGGAGGCCGACGGCCACGAGATCACCACGATCGAGGGGATGGCCCGGGGCGACGAGCTCCACCCTATCCAGCAGGCATTCATCGACAACTTCGGGTTCCAGTGCGGGTACTGCACCCCAGGATTCATCATGACTGCCGCAGCTCTGATCTGGGACCATCCCGAACTCGAAGGCGAACGCGAGATCAGGGAGGCCCTCGTCGGAAACATCTGCCGGTGCACCGGCTACACGAGGATCGTCGCTTCCTACGTCGACGCGGCGCGCCGCATGCGTGATCTCGATGGGAAGGACGGGTCAGATGGGTAGGACGCAAGTTCTGCCTGAGGAGAGGGGTGGCGAGCTGATCGGCACCTCGATCCCGAACGTGGATGGGGTGGCACTCGTCACCGGGAGAGCCAGGTTCACCGGTGACCTCACCCTCCCCGGGATGGCGCACGGCCGGATCGTCCGAAGCCCCCAGGCGCACGCCCGGATCGTCCGGGTCGACCCATCGGAGGCGCTCCGCATGGACGGCGTCCTAGACGTCATCGTCCCCGATGACGTCGCCGAGCTGCCCAGGGTTTCGACCGGCCTCATCCTCGACATGCCGCTTCTCGCCGACAAGGTTCGATACGCGGGCGAGCCCGTCGCAGCCGTGATCGCGGTTTCTGATGAGGCTGCCGAGGGCGCCTTGGATGCCGTATTCGTCGAATACGAGGAGCTCCCCATCGTTCTCGACCCGGAGATGGCCCTCGGGCCTGATGCCCCCCAGCTTCACGAGGGGCTTGACGGGGTCGAGGGCAACGTGTGCTGGCGACAGCGCACGAACGTTGGAGACGTCGACGGAGCTTTTCGCCACGCCGACCTGCTGATCTCGAGGCGCTTTCGGACCAGCAAGCCTCACGCGATGCCGATGGAGACCCACGCCGCGCTCGCACAATGGGACGAGGTGGAAGGGACCGTCACTCTCTGGACGTCCACCCAGCAGACGCATCTGGTCCGCAACGCGATCTGCCGCGTCTTCGGGCTGCCTCAGAACCGGGTGCGGGTCATCAAGCCCTTCGTGGGTGGCGCATTCGGCCACAAGGAAGGGCTGCACACCCACGAGGCGATGGCGATCATGGCTTCCCGCCGCCTGGGTCGCCCGGTCCGCTTCGTCCTCACCCGGAGAGAGGAGTTCACCTCCACGGTGAGCCGAAATCCGCAGATCAGAGACGTCGAGGTGGCTCTGCGTCGAGACGGGACCGTCCTCGGCTGGCGGGAGCGGATCGTGCAGGACGTCGGGGCGTATTCCGGGCTGGGGCCATCTGTTCTCGCGCTCTCGGAGTGGGTGACGGTCGGTCCGTACCGCACCCCCGGACTGGATATCGATGGGGTCTGCGTCTACACGAACAAGCCTCCGGCCTCAGCATTCCGCGGCTTCGGCAATCCCCAAGCCACGTTCGCGCGAGAGCTGATGTTCGACATCTGCGCCAGGGAGCTCGGCATTGACCCCGTTGAGTTCCGGCGGCGGAACGTCATCCGGTCCGAGGACCTACCCACCGAGACGGCGAATGGGCTCAAGCTCCAGACCCTGCCGATCGAGGAGGCGATGAAGGCCACGCTTGATGCCATCGGCTATGGGGACATAAAGCGATCTAAACGACCGTTCCAGGGGATCGGTGTTGTGAACATGATCGAGTGGGGCGGCGGCTGCCGATGGCACGCGGCGTGGGACTCGGACATGTCCTCGGCGACAGTGACGCTGAACGCGGACGGAAGCTTGCTGATCGCGACCGACGCGGCCGATTCCGGCCAGGGACACGCCACCATGCTCATCCAGATCGCGGCCGACGTCCTCGGCGTCTCGCCCAGCGAGATCCGGGTGATCCTCGGAGACACGGAGGTTTCTCCCTACGGTCTGGGCACCTACGGGAGTCGCACGGCAGTCGTCCACGGCACGGCGCTGCAACGTGCGTGCATTCAGCTTCGCGATCGACTCCTGGAGGTTGCCGGCGAGAAGCTCGAAGCCGATCCACAGGATCTGGAGTTGTCCGGCGGGCAAATTCGGGTCAGGGGATCTGACAGGGCCATCGGCCTCGCGGATGTCGCCGCCATGATCCACTTCAGCCGAGGTGACCTGCCGGGCGGGATGGAGCCGGGAGTCTTGTCGACCACTGCGAGCTACGACACTCCCTGCGACGTTCCAGACGAGCGCGGCTACGGGAACTTTGCCGCCAACTACACATGCTCGTGCACGGCCGCGTTCGTCGAGGTCGATCCGTCCACCGGAAAGATCTCCATCCTGGACTGGGCGTCCGCTGAGGATGTGGGCCGGGTGATCCACCCCGACATGCTCAAGGGGCAAATCCAGGGCGGGATCGCCCAGGGGATCGGGTTCGCCCTCGGCGAGGACCTCATCTTCGACGAGGCCGGGACCATGCTGAACTCGAGTATTGTCGACTACCAGGTGCCCACGGCTCCGATCATCCCGCGGATGGAGGAGAAACTGCTGGAGATCGAGAGCCTCGACCCGACCCACCCCCTCCAGCACAAGGGGATCGGGGAAAGTGGCATCACGCCGGCGGCCGCGGCGATCGCCTGTGCGGTGTACGACGCGATCGGTGTGGCCATCACGAGCCTCCCGCTCTCGCCGGAGAAGGTCCTCGACGCGATCGACTCACGGCTGCAAGCGGCACCGCACCCAGGGATGCGGGACCGAGATCCGCCGCGCGTAAGGCCCAGCGACGCGCAGCCGTTGCCCGAGGAGTGAGGTCAGGCCCGCCTACACGCCCTGGGGCAGCTGGATCTTGCCGCTGTTGATGCCGTCGGTAGTCTCCTTCACGATCTGCTGTAGATCCGGCTTGTCGAACGCGGGGCACAGCTCGAAGCGCATGACGTTGGGATCCTCGACGCCGAAGAAGCGAGGTTTGGTCGGCAGCGACTTGTTGACGAAGTCATTCACCATCGCCACCACGAACGCCGAGGAGTCCACAACGCTCGTCCCGACCATCTGAGGGAAGTCGGAGCAGCGGGGGAAGAAGATGTCGAACGCCCCGACGTTCTTGCCGGAGTCCTTGATCGCCTCCATGACGCCCACGATGCCTGCGTCGACATAGCCGTAGATGAAGTCCGCGCCCGCAGCGATCTGGGATGACGCCGCGGCGTACGACTTCTGCGCGTCCACAAACGAGCCGGTCACGGTCGAACTGATCTTGTTGGAGGGATCGACCGACTGCACACCGGCCCGGAACCCGTTCAGGGCCTGCGTCAGCGGCGGAATCTCTTCCCCGCCCACGAATCCCGTCCTGTGGGACTTGGTGAGGTTCCCCGCCACCACGCCTGCGATGTAGGCCGGAACCCCCTCCCTGATTCCATAGACGTGGAGATTCGTCGCGACGGACGTCTCCCCGTTGATCATCATGAACGTCACCTTGGGAAACTGCGGCGCGACGACCGTGCCTGCCTCGGCGAACTCCGCCCCGACGCCGATGACCACGTTGTTGTCCTGGGCAAGGTCACGCAGGGCATCCACCCGTGCTTGTGGGTCAACGACGTTCTCATTCACCGCGATCCGAGCACCGAACTTCTTCTCGACGGCAAGGAGTCCCTCGTAGTGGGCCTGGTTGAACCCCTTGTCGTTCTTCGGTCCTGGAAGAGCCATGCCGACCTTCAAAGCTCCTGCAGCGGTGCCGCCAGTGGCGCCGGACTTCGTCGTGGTCTTGTTCCCACATGCCGCTCCCGCGAGCACAAGCAACAGGATGAGCGACGCCCCTGTCCACGCGACGCGTCTTCGTCCAATCATCACGTGAGCCCTCCTTGCTTGTCCGAAATTGGTCCGAGTTCGACTTGTCGACGCCCGGCCAACACCGACGCGAGGCAACGGGCCCTCCGGTGCCGCGACCGTCCAGCTACAGCTCTAGCCGGCGGCTTCACCCCCTCCCCATCAGCTGGAAGTTCGGAGAGTCTATGCGATGACGGGGACTTACGAAAGCGACTTTCTCATGGTGAAACCTCTAGTGAAGCCGCCTGAGGCCCCGGACCCCGGTCAGGACAGCAGGGTTCGCCTGCGCCGGAACAGCTCCTCGGCGGCCCGCTGCCCACGCTCCCGCACCTCGCCGATATCGACCGAAAGGACCTTGCCGTCGTTGACCAGATGACGTCCATCCACCCACACATGGCGGACGTCAAGACCCCCTGCCGAGAACACGATGTGCGCCGCAACGTTGAAATCGTCCCCGTGCAGGACCGGCGTCATATGGAGTCCGCCCAGGTCGATGCTGACGATGTCAGCCCTCTTGCCCGGCGCCAGCGAGCCGCTCACCCCGTCTAACCCCAGGGCCTTGGCACCCGACAAGGTCGCCATGTCCAGGATGTCCCAGGGGTCGCCGGTAGTCGGATCGAGCGTGGATACCTTCTGCAAGAGCGACGCAAATTTCATCTCTTCAAACATGTCGAGGTTGTTGTTCTCCTTCTCCCCGTCGCTGCCCAGCCCTACGTTGATGCCGGCCCGCCGCAACTCGCCAACCCGCGCTGCGCCGGAGGAGAGCTTCATGTTCGAGCAAGGGCAGTGGGCGACACTCGTTCCGGTCTGGGCGAGGAGTTGGATCTCACGATCATCCAGCCACACGCAATGGGCGATGACCGTTCGCTGTCCCAGAATGCCTCGATTGAACAACTCCTCGATAGGGCGCCGCCCGAACCGCTTGAGCGACTCCTGGACCTCCCAGATCGTCTCCGAGGAATGAGTATGCAGGCCGGTATCGAATTCGCTGGCCAGCTTCGCTGCCGCCCGGAATGCGTCGGGGCTGCAGTAGTAGAGATGCTCGAGGCCCACCCACGCTCGGACTCGCCCACCGGCCGCCGTTCGGTGAGTCTCCAGCAACTGACGGTTGGACTGGATGGTCTCGAAGTAGTCGAACTCCGGGAGGTCTGCCACGTACGGGACCAGGGTCGCCCGAATGCCCACCTGCTCGGCGGCCCGGGCCGAGCCTTCCATGAACCGCCACATGTCCATGAGGGAAACGGTCCCGAACCGAAGGCTCTCCGTGTAGCAGAGGAGCGCCGCGGCCTCGGCGATCTCGGGCGTCATGGCCTTGTGCGCCGGGTCGACATAGGTCTTCAGCCAGTCCCACAGAGACATTGACTCAGCGGTACCCCGGAGGAGGCCGGAGTGCAGGTGGCAGTTGTGCAGTCCAGGGATCACGGCTTGACCGGTGGCATCCACCACGTCGGCGTTCAGCGCCTGCGGGTGAACCTCCTCCACCGGCCCCACGGCTGCGATCTCTTCCCCATCGACGAGAACCGAGCCGGGATCGAACACTTCCTTTCGCCCCTCCATGGGAAACACGATGCCGCCCCGGATCAGCGTCCTCGTCCCCACCTGCCTCCACCTCCGCCTGCTGCGTTCAACAGCTCGTTGACCTACGGGTCGAATGTTCCGCCGGAGAGGCGGCCAAGGATCCCCTGACGGAGAACCTACTTACGGAGGGGCGCCTCACTGCCTCCGAACCCACTCCTTCCAGTTGGGGACCTGGTCCACGCCGGGGATTCGGACCACCTCGGGAAACGGCTCGCCGAACGGCCTGGTGGCGTCGATCCCCATGAGCGAACTCCCGAACTTGCTTGGAGCGGATGGATCCAGCTGCCCTCCGGCCGCCTTCGGAACGATGAGAACATCATCCGCCGGCTGAGCCCGGGTCAGGACCGCCCACCAGACCTGGGTGGGGTTGTAGATGTCGATGTCGTCGTCGACGACCACGACGACCTTCGGGTGGGCGACACTGCCCAGGGCACTCAGGATCACGTTCTTGGCCTGATTGACGTACCGCTGCTTGAGGCCGATGAAGACGAGGAACTCGGCTCCTCCCTCAGGCGCGTAGTGCGCGCCGGTGATGTCTGGATAGATCTGCTGGAGTGCCATCGAGAGGTTGGCCTCCATCGGGAGCGCCTTCATCACGTGGTTCTCCGTAACCGGGATGCCGGTCAGGCCGGCCTGGAAGATGGCATCCCTGCGCATGGTCACGGCCGTACACCGGAACACCGGCTCGGAGCCCCCGGGGCCCAGGTAGCCTGTCATCTCCCCGAAGGGCCCCTCCTCCCTTCGCTCACCCGGTGACAGCGACCCTTCCAGGACGATCTCGGCGGTGGCCGGCACTTCGAGATCGACCGTCTCACACTTCACGAGCTGGACCGGCTCACCGTGGAGTCCGCCAGCGATAGCGAGCTCGTCGACTCCGAACGGAACGCGGGCCTGCGTGGCAAGCTGGATGAGCGGATCGACCCCGATGGCCACGGCCAACTCCAGGGGCCGACCGCCGGCCTCGGCCCTGGCAAAGATGGCGTGCCAGTCGGAATACGGACTGGCCGCGAGCCCCATCTCCTTCGCTCCGTACAGCTGCATTCGGTAGATGCCGGCGTTGCGATTCCCCGTCTCCACATCCTTCGTGATCTCGACGC
>DASXTW010000028.1:0-2690 GCA_036505215.1 Actinomycetota bacterium
CGAGGGACCCGACAACGAGCCCGCCGCGACCTACCGGTTCGCCGACGGCTCGCCGGGTGGGATCGGGGTCATCGCGTCGGTCACCGAGCCGTTCTGCGAGAGCTGCAACCGGCTCCGGCTGACCGCCGAGGGCCAGGTCCGCTCGTGCCTGTTCGCCCTGGAGGAGCTGGACCTACGAGAGCCGCTTCGAGGCGGCGCTACCGACGGCGAGCTCGCGTCTATCATCCGCACCGCCGTGTGGCGCAAGTGGTCGGGGCACCGTATCAACCACCCCGACTTCGTCCAGCCGGAGCGAAGCATGTCGATGATCGGCGGCTGAGCCGCAGCCGGCAGGGTCAGAGCCCGGCCAGGCGAGCCAGACCCGAGATCTTCAGCAGGACGAAGCGCCGTCCATCGCGCTCGACCAGTCCACGGCGCTGGAAATCCGACAGGATCCTGGTCACGTTCTCCCGGCTGCCGCCGCACAGACTGGCCAGGTCGGCGTGGGTCACGATGGCGGGCAGGATCGCGCCGTCCTCGGGCAGCTCGTCGAGGCTTGGGGACACCAGCTGCAGCAGCCGCTTCGCCACCCGGCCCTTGAGGTCCAGGAACAGCAGGTCGTCCACGAATGCCTCGTGCGCGCTCACCTGGCGGGCCAGCGCGCGGAGCAGGGCCAGCGAGGCCGCCGGCTGCCGGGACAGGAACTCGCTGAACGCCTCCCCCGAGGTGACCCAGACCTCCGTCTCCTCCAGGGCCAGCGCCGCCGCGGTCCTGGGCATCCCACCCAGCAGTCCGAGCTCCCCAAAGAACTGCGGCTGATCGATCGTGGTGTGGAGCATCCGCTGGCCGCTCGCGGAGAGCGAGCTGATCTCCACCCGTCCCTCCATCAGGAAGTGGATCTCGGGCGAGGGGTCGCCCTGATGGAACAGGTACGTGTTCCGCCGGTAGTGGCGGAGCGTCCCGCCCGAGGCCAGCTCGTGGATGGCACCGGGGTCGATCCCCTCGAAGAGTGGCGTCCCGGCCATCTGTTCCTCGATCGTCACCCGCGACCGTACCGCCCGCACCATGACGCGAAGCGTACCCATTCGATCTACCGGCAGGCTAGCCCGTCCAGGGAATCGCGGTTGGTGTGGCTATGTCTTCTTCATCTTCTTCGCCGTGACCTTCCGCGTCACACGCGTTGCAGCCTTCGTGGAGCCCTTCGCCGACTTCTTGGCCGCTGGCTTCCTCGGGGAGACCTTCTTTGCCACCCGATTCACCTCCTCCCATCCGTTCTCGTCGGAGCTTCATCGACATCCGATAGGAAGATCCTGAAGCTCGCGCACCGGGGAGGGGGTGTCGCCCGTCACCGACCCGAGGGTGATGTCGGTCACAGCGAAGGATGTGACGCCCGTCACACTGCGGAGCCGGGTCAGTCCAGCTCGGGGAGATCGACCGGATCCGGTCGGGGCGTGCATGCCCCGCAGTACAGGGCGTCCTCGACGACGAGCGCCCTGGTGACGTCCCCCCCTCGATACAGCTCCAGCACGTAGGGGAGGGTCTCGACGTGGTCCTCGCAGATCCCGCGGCCGCAGAACCGACACGCTCCCACGGCCGTCCTGTGACAGTGCCAGCAGTCCATCCGCTCACTCCTCCCCTGGGTGGACTAATGCTGCCACGTTCGCTCCACGTTCGATGAGGGCTTCAACGTCCCCTTACGGAACGCCCCCGCCATCAGGCCGTCGAATCCATCCCGGTCCAGTCGGAACGCGCGCACGGGGGTCCTGGCCACCACGCTCGCCGTCCGAGGGACCTTCTCCAGGAGCGCGATCTCACCGAAGTGCCCACCCGGGCCAAGGGTCCGCACGACGATCCCCTCCTTTACCACCTCGACCTGGCCGGAGCCGATGGCGTAGAACGCGTCGCCGGCCCCGCCCTGTTCCAGGATCGGCTCGCCGGGGGCCACGTTCACCCACCGGCCGTGCTCGAGGATCTCGGACAGCTCGTCGGGCTCGAGCGCCGCGAACGCGGGGAGCGCGCGGAGCTCGGCCACCGCTTGGAGCGTGGGGGCGAACTCCGGGACATGGACCATGTCGGCCAACAGGCGATCGAACGTGCTCTTGTCGATCTCGAACAGCTGAGCGTCCTCGATGACCTCGACCGTGGCCGTGCGGGGCGCCGCCTCGCTCAGCCCGAGCTCGCCGAAGGACTCGCCGGGGCCCAGGACCCGCAGGACCCGTCGGTCTCCGGTCGCGTGATCCTCCTCCACCACCTGGAGGGTCCCCCGGCGCACGACGTAGAAGGCTTCGGCCCGCTCTCCCTGGTGGACCACGGGTCTGCCCGCGGGAAACGCCCGAAGCCGGACCCGTCCGGCGAGGTCGGAGAGTACGTCCTCGGGGAGGCCCTCCAGGATCGGGAGCCGGTCGATGAGGTTGGCCGCCTCGACCCTCCACGACGTCTCCAGGCGGAACCGGATCTGCTCCCACAGGGCCCGCAGCTTCCGAAGGATCGCGCGCATCAGCTCGATCAGGCCCCGCAGGAGGGGACCGGTCACGAAAACAGCCAGGGCGAGCAGGAGGACTCGGCCCGCGAACCCCCCGTTCCAGAGCTTGATCATGAGGCTGCCGAAGATCTCCCGCCAGAAGTAGAAGGAGGTGGCGAAAGCGAAGATCGAGAAGGCCACCCCAAGGGTCCCGTACATGCCCAGGCCGGCCTCCTGCTTGGAGAAGCGT
>DASXTW010000029.1:0-31596 GCA_036505215.1 Actinomycetota bacterium
GTCCCCGATCGAGAACAGGGCGCCGCTCACGTTCACCCCGAGATAGCAGGTGGCGCCGGCCCGCATCTCGGGCGTGTCCATGTTTCCCCCGTAATAGTCTGGGACGAGGGAGGAGCGAGCCTCGAAGTTCGCCGGCGCCACGCCCACGGTGCCGTGCATCGGATCGAGCGGCAGCTCGACGGAGTGGTCGCCCCGGAGGGCCCGGTAGGTCACCGTACGGCGCTTGGCGTCCACCTCGTACATCCAGACCAATTCGTCGAGCGGTTCCTGCAGGCCCGCCGTGGCATGCGTCTGGGTCAGGGATCCGAACAACGGGATCGTCGTGGACGCCGCCCAATCCCTGGACGGCTCGATCGAGACGAAGTGGAGGGCCAGGGTGTCGCCCGGCTCGGCCCCCTCGACTTCGAACGGCCCGGTCTGGGGGTTGACGAACGGGAACTCGATGACCTTGGTCACCAGGTCATCCGGCCCCCGAACCTTCCCCCCGAAGGCATCCTCGGTCCACAGCTCGAGGATCGTCCCCGGCTTCACCTTCCTGACGGGCCTGACCCCGCCGAACGTCCAGGCGAACTCGGATGGATCCGGCCGGTACGTCAGGGCGTCCATCAATGTCCTCTCAGGGCGGTGGGACGGGAGCTGCCGGCACCGGGGTGGTAGGTGGTGCGCCCGGTTCCTGCTCGTAGAAGATCCTGCCGGTGTCCCTGATCCGCTCCGGATGCGTCAGATACAGGTAGATCAGGTAGAGGACGCCGACTCCCATGGCGATCCCGTCCACCGGACCGACCAGGGTGAGCGGAGCGGGCAAGTTGCTGACGAACTTGAACACCGACTTGCCGATGCCAACGGCGGTGAAGAAGGCAGGGACGAACGCGGCGATCCCGGCCAGGGGCACCAGTCCGTGAAGCACCACATTGAACTCGCTGCGCCGCTCGCGCAGATAGAAGAGCAGGCAGGCCAGGTTCACCAGGATGTAGATGGCGATGATGATGGCCACGTCGATGGTGGCCACCAATCCGAAAGCCACCGGGAACGGGCCGTACTTAGCTCCCAGCCACAGGGCCAGGAAGACGCCCACGATGAACTGAAAGATGACGGCCACATCCGGGGACCGCCAATGGGGATGGACGTGGGCGAAGAACCCGGGAAGGAGCCGGATCCGCCCCATCGCGTACCAGGTCCGGGTGGTGGCGTTGGCAGAGGCGTTGGCGTTGGCGATAGCCGAGTTGGCAATGGCCAGGAACACGAGCACCCAACCGGCGCCCCATACCCGCCGGGCCACGGCATCCCAGGGGTTCCCTCCACCGAAGCCGGCAAAGTCAGCGAACTTGCCCGGACCGAAGAACACTGCCGCGGCGTACGTGGTGACCACGTAGAAGAGGCCGATCAGTATGCACGAGAGGACCACGGCACGCTGGATGTTCCGTCGTGGATTCGCCGTCTCCTCGGCCAAGGGTGCAGCCGCCTCGAAGCCGATGAATGCCAGGATCGTGTAGATCGATCCAGCGACGACCCCGGAGAATCCGGTGAACCCCTCAGCGGTGGCGAACTTCGTCCCGAACACACTGAGATCATTCGCATCCCCAGCCTTCACGATCAGCCAGATCGCCAGCACCGCGAATACACCGATCTCGAATAGGCCGAGGAAAGTGCCGGTCCTCGCGCTGATCTGGATCCCGAGGTACCCGAGGAGGAACACGACCACGGCCGCGGCCAGGGCGGCCACCCACCACCACTGGCTGTACCTCCATCCGAACTCGGCATGGAGAACGGTGGCCACCAGATGGCCGAAGATCAGATAGAGCAGGGGGGCGACCAACGGTTCGACGATCGCGTACCCCCAGGCCACCAGGAAACCTATCGAGGGGTGTATGCCCCGAGATGTGTACGTGTAGAAGCTGCCGGCCGAGGGCAGGTGCTTGGCCAGCTGCCCGATGGAGATCGCCACGAGGAGGCACCCCACCAGGGCGAGGAGCACCGCCAGCGGGAGGGCACCCGCGGCGAACGGCGCTCCAAAGATGATCGAGAACGCCACGGCCGCCGCTGGGGCCATGTGCGTGATCGACTGGAAAAGAACCTCCCGGAGACCGATAGCCTCTCGGGCCAGCCCTGTTGACGGAGCAGTTCGCTCCACCGCACACCTCCTTCTCAGCCGGTCCGGGCAGGTCAGGGAAGGCGAGCATGCGTATTGTGAGCGCGTCGCGCTCGGAAGGGAAACTAGCCCAGTGGCATCGGCTAAGCGGACAAGGTGGCCACACGCAACGCCGTGAGGGCGACCCCGGCGGCCACGAGGATGATGAGCCCTCCGACCTGCACGAACGGGCGGACGGTGCGCGGCCCGAAGCCCTCCATGACGGCTCCCAGCAACGCCCCCGCTACCATCCCTCCGAAGTGGGCCCGCCAGTCGATTCCGGGGATGGAGAAGCCGAGGATCACGTTCAACCCGATGAGCATCAGCGCCCAGCGAAGGTTGGCGGAGGCCATGGGTGAAGTCCGGCGCCGGTAGTTGAACGCCACCCACGCTCCGAGCAGCCCGAAGATGGCCCCCGAGGCTCCGACCCCGACCTCTTGAGCCGGCCCGAAGGCGAACGACGTCACGCTCGCCAGGAACCCCGCGATGAAGTAGATGGCCACGAATTGCACCTTCCCGAAGGCGTCCTCGACCAGGAAGCCGAGCAGGTAGAGCGCGTACGAGTTGAAGGCCAGGTGGATCAGCCCGGCGTGAAGGAACATCGGGGTGATCAGCCGCCAGTACTGGTGCCCTAAGGCAATGGCAGGCGGGTAGAGTGCCCCCAGGTCGAAGAGCTTCCGCTGGCTCGGACCACTGAACAGCGAGCCCGATCCTCCCACGACGGTCTCGACCAGGAACAGCGCGATGTTCACCATCAGCAGGGTGGTGGTGATCGAACCCGGGCGTCCCAGGAAGAAACGAACCCGCACCCGGCGTCTGGGTGCGGTCCGCCGGGCCTCGGCCACGCAGTCTGGGCACTGATAGCCGACCGGGGCCGGATGCATGCAATCCGGGCAGATCGGCCGGCCACATCGTGTGCAGTGAACGCCCGTGACGACTCGAGGATGCCGGTAGCACGTCTCGAGGGTGAGGCCGGAGGTTCGCTCTGGCGGATCCTCGGGGCCGGGAGGCCGCGGACCGCTCTCGTCCGGGGGGCGCTCGTCCATAGCGAGCGATGGTACAGGGCTCGGCTGGTAACGCCTCCGAACATCGACCGAGGCCTGCTTCAGGTCGGTGGGGTAGGCTCGAAGAGATGAAGGTCGGCGCGGGACTGTCCACCGATCCGGTCGCCCGCACGGCCGCCATGGAAGCTGCCCTCGCAGCGCGAGGAGGGTTGGAGGGGCGTCCGGCGGATCTGGCCGTGGTGTTCGCCTCCGTCCAGCACGCCCTCGCGGCCGATCGGGTCTTGGAGGCCGTGCACGAGGCCGCTGCGCCTGGGGCCCTGATCGGCTGCATCGGGGAGGCGGTGGTGGGAGGTGCCCGGGAGATCGAGTCGGACCCAGCGGTATCGGTCTGGCTCGGCTCCTTCCCAGGCCGGGCGGAAGCCTTCCACATGCAGTTCGTAAGGACAGAATCCGGTGGCGCGTTCGCAGGGTGGCGATTCCAGCCGGAGGAGGCGCGCGGTCCGATGCCCGTCCACCTGATGATCTGCGACCCGTTCACGTTCCCAGCCGATCTCCTCCTGGAGCACCTGAACGAGGCCGTGCCCGGAGCGATCGTGGTTGGTGGCAACGCCAGCGGCGGGGCGCAGGCCGGGCAGACCATCCTGTTCCAGGATCGGGAGATCCACCGGGAGGGCGCGGTGGGCGCTCGCCTGCCCGGATCCACCGGCGTTCGCACCCTGGTATCTCAGGGCTGCCGGCCTATCGGGGACGCACTGGTGGTCACCCGCGCCGAGGAGAACGTCCTCTTCGAACTGGCAGGTCGACCTCCTCTGGAACGGCTGCGCGAGACCGTGGCCGCCCTGGCGCCGCCGGATCGAGAGCTGGTCTCACACGGTCTGCACATCGGAAGGGTGATCGACGAGTACAAGGCCGAGCAGGGCACGGGCGACTTCCTCGTTCGAGGAGTCATCGGCGCCGACCCGGACTCCGGCGCGGTCGCCATCGGTGACCATCTTCAGGTGGGGCAGACCCTGCGTTTCCACGTACGCGACGCGGCCACCGCCGACGAGGAGCTGCGGGCGCTCCTGGAGCGAGAGGTCGGCGAGCTGCCCGCCCGGCCGGTGGGCGCCCTCCTGTTCACCTGCAACGGACGGGGCTCCAGGCTGTTCCCCACGCCCGATCACGATGCGCAGCTCGTGTCCTCGTACCTGGGTGGCCTTCCGCTGGCCGGGTTCTTCTGTGCAGGCGAGCTCGGCCCAGTGGGCGGGAAGAACTTCGTACACGGTTTCACGGCGAGCCTGGCGCTCTTCCTCGACGACGACCCGCAGCTGCGAGCCCATTGAGCCCGGCCTGCAACGTCTGCCAAGTGCAAAGGCGGAGGTTGCCTAGGCGCCCTCCCATGCGGTGACCCGGGCGATGTCGATCGCCACGACCGGGCCGTCAGGCGGGTCCGCGCGGTACTGGGGGTATTTCTGGGCGAGCGCGTCCAAGGCGCGCTCCGCCTCTTCGTCGTCCCCTACGGTACGGGCATGGCCGGTGATCCTCACCCACCAGAGCCGGGACCAGTCCTCCTCGTAATGATCGGCCACGAGCTGAACGTTCGGGTTGGCCTCGATGTTCTGAAGCCGCTTCAGGTCTCTCGTCCGCTTGGGCTTGCGGTCGACCGTCCAGTAGATGGTCTCGCCTGCGACGGCGAACACTACCGGGACCACGTGCGGGAGGCTTCCTCGGTCGGCCGTGGCCAGATGTCCGACGCGGGCGCCCGCCAGGCGGCGAAGGGCCTCCTCGCGATCCATCGGTGCACCTTAGCCCGACGCCAACCCCAGCGGGCTGCGCGGCTATCCCTCGAGTACGCCCTCCAGCCTGAGGAGGGTGACCTTCCTGTCCAGCCCTCCGGTGTACCCGCCGAGGGCGCCCCCCGAACGGAGCACCCGGTGGCACGGCACGACGATCGGGACGGGATTCGACCCCAGGGCGTTGCCCGCCGCCCGCATGCCCCGAGGGCTGCCCGCTCGCTCCGCGACCTCACGGTACGTGCTGACACTCCCGAACGGGATGCGCGCGGTCTGCTCGAGGACCTTGCGGCGGAATCCGAAGACCGGGCTCAGGTCCACCCGCACGGTGAACCGTCTCCGCTTCCCCGCGAAGTACTCCTCGAGCTCCCGCCGGACGTCGTCGGTTGCATTGGGCGCCTCCAGGATCCGGGGAGACACCTCCGAAGCGAGCGCCTGCAGACTGAGGTCCACGTCCCGATCCGGGTAGTCCAGGCGGACCAGGCCCCGTGGAGTCATGGCCACCATCAGCCGGCCGAATGGAGAGTCGGCGAATCCATACGCCACGTCCAGGAGCCCCTCTCGATCGGCTTCCTCGGCGAGCCGCGCGGCAGCCCGCCGCGATCTGATCTCAATGTCGTTCACGGTTCGTCCACGCCTCCCTCAGCTTCTTGAGTGCCTGATATACGTTGGCCCTGGCCGAATCCACCGAACACCCCATGGCTGCGGCCAGCTCGGCATATGGCCGATCCAACAGGACCCGGTGGACCAGGGCCACCCGCTGCCGGGGCGGCAGCGCCAGGATGTCGCTCCACAGCGGCTCGTCGATCAGGGGGTCGACCCCCTCGGCCTCCACGGCAAGATGGGGCCTGGCCTGCTCGGCGAGCAGCTCGGCCATGTCGGCGACGGGTTCGGGTCTCCTGGTGCGGCCCCGGGCCGCATCGATCGCCTTCCTCGTCGCGATGGCCAGGATCCAGGCGCGGAGGTTGTCGGCGCTCTGAAGCTTGGGGTAGGCACGAAGGGCGGCCAGGAAGGTTTCCTGGAAGCAATCGTCCGCCTCACCCGGCCCCACCGCGCCCAGCAGGAACCGGTACACGAGCATCCGGTGCTCGTCCAGAAACGACTGAAACGGTGGGATCCGGCTCGCTCGCCTTGCACGCCCGTCGGCCTGGGCCGCGACCTCCAGCGGCGGGTGCGCGGCCGCCTGTGTGCGCTTCTTCCCGGCGGCATCTCGCTTGGTCAAGGCCATTGGTAGATAGAACGTTGGAAGGGCTTGGAATGTGAAATGAGGGAGGCTGTCAAACCGGTGGCCACGGGTAGGCGCGGCGATGGCCCGGCCGTGGGAACTTCCCTGTGGAGGCGAGAGCCTCCGCCCTGCGAGCCGTGGCGTCGACCTCGCGCTCGGACAGCAGACCGAGGAGCGATTGCCGAAGCGCACCCCATCGCAGGCCATCGGCCACACGGCGCACGTCCTCCAGATGCTTCCGGGGAACCGCTTGACCTGCGAACTCCCAGATCACCGTGCGCAGCTTGGGCTCGGTGCTGAAACAGACACCATGATCGACCACCCACACCGTTCCATCCTCGGCGCGCAGGCAGTGGCCGCTCTTGCGGTCGGCGTTGTTGGCCACCACGTCGAAGGTCGCCACAGGCATGAACGCGTCCAGACAGAGCTCTCTGAGGGTGAAGAAGTGCTGGCGGGGGTCTGCCTGGACGAAGAGCTGCAGCGAGCCCGGGCCCATGGGACCGTTCCGCAGGACGGTGGGGGGCACGTCGGGCCACCCCAGCGCCTGGGAGAGCAGGTACGCCGCGACTTCTCGATTGCACAGGGTCCCCTCCGGAAAGTCCCACAGCGGCGTCTCGCCCTCTCGCGGCTTGTAGACGGCCAGAACCGTGCGCTCCCCGTCTTTGACCTCGGCCAGGAAGGTGTAGTTCGATGCCCGAGGCATGAGGCCGAGCGGCCGAATCTCTCCCTCCGTCAGGAGGTCGAGAGTCCCGGACCGGTCCGTCGGCGCCATCACCCTTCTACTCCGATCCGATCTTGCGGTGCCCGTTCAACCTCGGGCACTGATGGCCTTCGGGGTCGATGGGATTTCGGCAGAGCTGGCACAGGGGCCGGCCCGCTGCGCACACCAGAGCTCCGTGGCGAGCCAGCGAGAGCATCTGCTCTCGCGTCGCCCAGAAGCGGATTCTGGCGGGCTCTCGAGCTGCTGAAGCCTCCAGCTCTTCGACCCCGGCGATCGAGTCCACGTCATCTGGGAGCGTGTCGATCTCCTCGTCCTCACCCTCGTCTTCCTCGTCGGTGCCCTCGGTCTCCTCATCCACCTCGCCATCTGCCTCCAGCTCCCCCAGCCCGGCGATCGAGATGTCGAGGCCGAGCGCAGTGGAGGGCTCTTCCTCCTCGTCGCCCTCGCCTTCCTCTTCCTCCCCGTCGAGGAGCTCCTCGGCCTCGAGCATCAAGAGGTCGCGCTCCTCGTGGTATCCGATGGAAAGCCGTCCTGCCCGCCACTCGGCTACGAGCGGCTCGTCCAGAGCCATCTCCTCCTCGGAAGGACCCTGGCCGGTCTCCTTGCCCACCCGCGACAGGATCTCCACCACCGCGGCGGCCAGGAGTTGCACCTGTCGCTTTTCCACGAGCAACGTCACGAGCTCGTCTCCCTTCCGGCCCTGCAGGTAGAAGACGCGTTCGCCGGGAGGCCCGACCGCACCGGTCGTGATGCGCTCGACGGGATCCAACTCGATGAGCATGGTTCTATCCTAGGTACCCTTCGCCGGGCCAGAAGAGCCTTTCGTGGAGCTGGGAGGCCCCCGCCCATCGGGGGGCGATCGTCGCCGGGCCAGGTCATCCAGCATGCCGGTGTCGTTCATCCGGATGATTCGGGGGATTCGATCGCCTAGGGCGACGGCGCTCACAGAAGCCGGGCTCACGATCAGCCGCTGGAACAGGTCGATGTGCAGGCCGGCGTAATGAGCCAGCACCAGACGGATCACGTCGGCGTGGCTGACGATGGCGACGGCCGCTCGTGGGTGCCGGCCGGCGATCTCCTCCATCACAGCCACGCTCCTTCGCTGGGCATCGATCAGCCCCTCACCTTCCGGGAAGGTGACCGAGGATGGAGACTGCTGGACCTTCTTCCACAGCGAGGTCCGGACGAGCTGGGGCATAGATCGGCCCGTCCACCGCCCGTAGTCCACCTCCGCAAGGTCGGCGACCTCGCGCACTGTCATCCTTCGAGATGTAGCGATGGCCTCAGCCGTTTCCCGACATCGCTCCAGCGGGCTGGCGTAGACGGCGGCAAGCGGGAGGGGGGCCAGCCGCTCTGCGATGAGCCCGGCCTGGCGCCGCCCCTCCTCCGAGAGATGGATCCCAGGCGTCCGGCCCGACAGACGCTTGCCGGTGGCTTCTGTGAGAGCGTGGCGGATGAGTAGCAGCAGAGCCACGTGGGAAGGATACCCGCGCGCCGGCCCGGCCCGGCTGCTTCGAGGAGAGGAGGGACCCATGTGCCTCACATGTGGCTGCGGTGAGCCGAACGACGACCACGGCGACCCCGCGCACATCACCTACGAGGACCTGAAGAAAGCCGCCGATGCCGCGGAGATCTCCGTCGACGAGGCCGCCAAGAACCTGCAAGAGACGCTGGCGAAGGCCTAGTGGACCGGAGGGGCCTCAGGCGGCGGGGAGCCGGACGGTAAACGTGGAGCCCAGGCCGAGCTCGCTCTTCACGCGTACCGTCCCGCCGTGGTTCTCCACGATGTGCTTGACGATGGACAGTCCGAGCCCGGTTCCCCCGGTCTCCCGGGAACGAGCCCGGTCCACCCGATAGAAGCGTTCGAAGATTCGAGCCTGTTCTCGGGCGGGGATGCCGATTCCCGTGTCGCGGACCATGAGGAGCGCCGCCCCGTTCTCCGCGCCAACCGAGACTTCGATCGTGCCGCCCGCCCGCGTGTACTGCACCGCGTTCTCCAAGAGGTTTCGGGCGAGTAGGGAGAGGTCGCGAGCCGAACCCCTCACTACGACCGGCCCTTCCAAGTGCTCTTGGAGCGTCAGTCCCGCCTCCTCGGCCCGCTGCTGCAGCCGGCGCACCTCCTCGGCGACCAGCCGGTCCAGGCGCACCTCGGCCCTGGTGGCAGCCTCGCCCTCCAACCGGGACAGGTCGAGCAGGTCGGACACGATTCGGGAGAGCCTGATCGCTTCGCGCTCCAACTGTGAGGCGAAGCGCGGCACCTCGGCCGGGTCGTTCGACGCCGCGGCCACCAGCGTCTCGGCCAGCGCCTGGATGGATGCCACCGGGGTCTTCAGCTCGTGAGAGGCATTGGCCACGAAGTCCCGCCGCACCGCATCGATCATGCGCGTCTGGGTGACGTCGCGAAGCGCCGCCAGGGTCTGCCCTCCGGAGATCGGCAGAGCGCTGCCCAGGAGGGTGCGCGAGGTAGGCCCCGCGATCACCTCGACCGGTTGGGGTGTCACGCCGGAAGCTGCGGTTGCCACCAGTTCGCGGAGGGCCGGCTGCGCGAGCCCTCGCACGCTGTCCAGTCGCCCACCGAGAAGCTGTTGCGCCCTGTCGTTCTGGTACGCGACGGAGCCATCGTGGTCGAAGAGCATCACGCCGTCCTCCATCGAGGAGAGGATGGCCTCGCGCGTGGCCCGGTCCCGCTCTATGTCCGCCATGCGCCTGGCGACCTCGTCCCTCATCCGATTGAGGTTCCGAGCAAGGAGCACGAGCTCCTCGCTCCCTTCCTCCGGCACTTCGGCGGAGAGGTCGCCCGCCCCGATCCGTTCCGCGGCGTGGGCGATGCGCGCCAGCGGCCTGGAGACTCCCCGGGCAATGGCCCAGAGAACGAACAGTCCCGTCACCGCGGCGAGACCGAATCCCACGATCAGGATGGCTCGCAACGTACGGAGCTTGGACTGGACTTGGGTGAGAGGCAGCGCCAGCCGGACGATCCTCCCGTCTTGCGGGGGGAGCGCCACGTAGCGGAACGCGATCCCGACGGTGACGCTCCTCCTCGTTGAGGTGCCCACGTGGCCGCGGAGGGCCTGCACCACCTCCGGACGAGTCCGGTGGTTCTCCATCGTGGCAGGGTCGTGTTCCGAATCGGCCAGCACCACCCCGTCCGTGCGGATCACCGTGATCCTGGCCCCGACCGATCGACCAAGCGCCTGCACCTCGGGCTGGAGGGCTCCGTCCGCCGGGAGTATTTGACGGACGACTCGAGCCTCGGACGAGAGCGAGTCGCTCAGCTGGCCCACGAAGAAGCTCTCGAGAACGTGATCGATGACGAAGCCGAGCACCAGGAGGACCCCGAGGACTGCGACTGCATGCCACAGGAGCAGTCGCTGGGTCAGGGGGCGAGACGTTGCGCCCCACGCACGTGGCATCGGATTCAGAGTTTAGGGGGGGCCATCGGGGCCGTTCACGATTTCACACGACCGCAACCCAAGATGGGGCGATGGAGCCCTCCTGCCGGATACCATTCCCGGCGCCCAGACCTCGGCTGGACCCAGATGATCGAGGAGAGGAGGCACGGACGAGCGTCATTCAGGCGATCGTGCTGGGGATCGTCCAGGGGCTGACGGAGTTCGCGCCGGTGTCGAGCTCTGGGCATCTCATCCTGGTCCCGTGGCTTTTCCACTGGAGCATCCTCACCAATGAGTCGCTGAACAAGACGTTCGACGTCGCCCTGCACATGGGGACGTTCGTCGGGGCGGTGGCGTACTTCTGGCGGGACATCGCGAGGTTCTTGGCGGCGTGGGTCCGCTCGATCCGGCGCCGATCCGTGGCCACTGTGGACGAGCGTCTGGCCTGGTTCCTGGTGATCGGCACGATCCCCGGGGCCATCGCGGGGGCTCTTTTCGAGGACGTCGTCGAAGAGAAGCTGGGTCAACCCTGGCTGATCGCGGTCATGCTCGCGGTCTTCGGGATCGTCCTGTACGCGGTGGACCGGAGGGCCCGACGCACGCGTGAACTCCACCATCTCCGATTGGCCGGCGTCGTCGTGATCGGCCTGGCCCAGGCGGCTGCCCTTCAGCCCGGCGTGTCGCGCTCGGGCGTCACCATCACGGCAGCCCGCGGTCTTGGCCTGGCCCGCGAGGCCGCCGCCAGGTTCTCTTTTCTGCTGTCCCTCCCGATCATCGGCGGGGCCGGAGTGTACAAGGGGTTCAAGCTTCTGACCGGTGAAGAGTACATCCCGCCGGGCTTCACCTGGCCCTTCGTGTGGGGGATCGTCGCTTCGGCGGTGAGCGGCTTCGTGGTTATCTGGGGGCTGCTCTCGTATCTGCGCCGGCGCGACTTCGCGCCATTCGTCCTGTACCGGCTTGCCGCAGCGACCGCGGTCCTCGCCGTCATCGCGTTTGGAGCCCGCCCCGCGACCATCTAGGGCCTTCATCGCCGAGAGCTTTCATCTCAGGATCCTGCGGCTCCAGTTCCTCGAGGACATCGGGATCGCCGAGGCTGAGAGGCGCGCGGTTCCGTGAACGGTTCGCCCCGTTCAAAAGTTCACCTTGCGTTCACCTTGCGGCCCCGGCCGGTTCACGGGTCCCGGCTAGCTTCAAGACCGTGGACGTCCAGGGACCTCAAGCCTTTCTGCCCGACCCCCGACCAGCCGCGGATACCCGCGGCTTCCCCGGGAGGGGATTCGAGGGCCTCGCCCCTTCTCCCCTCGAAGCCCCTCCCGGAGATGCTGAGGGAGACCCAGGTGGAGCGGCGTCCCATGCTTCGAGGTTCCAATCGGACCACATCAGGGAGGAAGAATGAGGAAGTTCGGCCGGTTCGGCTCGATCGCTGCGGCAGCGCTGGTCGTCGTGGTATTGGGCGTGGCGTGCAGCAGCAAGAAGAGCACCAGCGGTGGCACCCAACTCTCAGGCAAGGTGGTCGTCTCCGGCTCATCGACAGTGCAGCCGATCAGCTCACTCGTCGCCGAAGAATTTTCCAGCGAGAACCCCGGTGTGAGCATCAAGGTCGACGGCCCCGGTACGGGCGACGGGTTTGCCCTCTTCTGCAAGGGAGAGACCGACATCAGCGACGCCTCGCGTCCCATCAAGGATGAGGAGAAAGCGGCCTGCCAGCAGGCCGGCATCAACTTCGTTGAGCTGAAGATCGGCCTGGACGGGATCACAGTGATGACGAACCCGGCCAACTCCGCAGTGAGTTGCCTCACGAAGGCCGACCTCTACGCGCTCGTTGGCCCAGAGTCGACCGGGTTCAAGAGGTGGTCGGATGCCAACACCCTGGACAAAGAACTGGGCGGGAAGGGAACCTTCCCGAACCTCCCGCTCGACATCACGGCGCCGGGCGAGGAATCGGGAACCTATGATGCCTTCATCGAGCTTGCTCTGAAGAGCATCGCCGATGAGCGTGGAAAGGACGACGCCTCCACCAGGCCCGATTACCAGTCGTCTGGAAACGACAACGTGATCATCCAGGGCATCGAGGGATCGCCGTCCTCATTTGGCTGGGTCGGATACGCGTACGCCGAAGAGAACGCCACCGGCGTCAAGCTCCTCCCAGTCGATGGCGGCAAGGGGTGCGTGGCTCCGAACCGGCAAACCATCGCCGATGGCACCTATCCGCTGTCGAGAGCGCTGTACGTGTACGTGAACACCGCAAGAGCGAAGGCCAATCCGGCGGTGAAAGCGTACGTGGACTTCTACATGCAGAACTTGGGACGGGACGTGGCCGACGCTGGGTATATCGACCTACCCAAGGATCAGATCCAGGCCACGCAGCAGGCGTGGACAAGCGCGGGGATCTGAGATCAGACTCTGGACTGCCGACCTTCGAGGGAGTCCCCGGCGTCGCCGCAAGGAAGCCGTCATCCATGGCGTCTTCTTCACAGCGGGCACGATTTCGCTTCTCATCAGCGCGCTCATCGTCATCAGTCTGGTCGGGCGGGCGATCGATTTCCTCCGACTGATACCCCTGTCGAGCCTGTGGACGATCGGATGGTTCCCTCGACGGGGATTGTTCGACGTCAAGACGCTCATCGTTGGCACCCTGATCGTGACCGGGATCGCCATGCTGGTCGCGGCTCCGATGGGATTGGGAGCGGCGATCTACCTCTCCGAGTACGCCGGCGCCAGATCGCGTCGCATCCTCAAGCCCATCGTGGAGACCCTGGCGGGAATCCCCAGCGTGGTCATGGGATACTTCGCTCTCACGTTCATAAGCCCCAATCTGATCCAGAAGTTCTTCGGCCAGGCGACGATCTTCAACCTGGCGGCAGCCGGGATCGGCGTGGGGGTCCTGGTGATCCCCCTGGTCGCTTCGGTGGCCGAAGACGCCATGTTCGCGGTCCCCGTCTCCATCCGGGAGGCGTCCTACGGCCTCGGAGCGAAGAAGATGACTACGGCCGTTCGCGTCGTATTCCCTGCCGCGGTGTCCGGGATCGTGGCGGCGCTCATTCTCGGGGCGTCGCGAGCCATCGGAGAGACCATGGTCGTGTCCATCGCGGCAGGTGGCACGGGCGGTTCGCTCTTCACGGTGAACCCTCTGGGGCCCGGGCAGACCATGACGGGAGCGATGGCCTCGCTTGCCACCGGATCGGATGCGGTCCGTGGCGCGGGCGGCGCCTATCCGAGCCTCTTCTTCGTAGGGACCATCCTCTTCGTCTTGACGTTCGGCCTCAACGTGGCGAGCGAGCGATTCGTTCGCAGAGTCAGGCGGAGATACTGATGTCGCTGTATCGCCCCGACCTGGGAACCGAGATTCCTCGGACCGCCCTGACCCAGGAGGCAGTATGGGCGGCCATCCGGGGGAAACATCGTGACCTTCGGGGACGGATCTTCGAGGGCGCACTCCTGCTGACGCTCCTGCTATCGCTAGGGGTGCTCGTGACCCTCCTGGTGGACATCACCGGCGCGGGCTGGGATGTGTTGACCACGAGGAAGACAGAGTTCCTGACCAGCAATCTCTCTTCTATTGCCTCTCGGGCCGGGGTTTGGCAAGGCCTGGTGGGGTCGGTGATGGTGATGTCGTTCGTCATCATCCTGGCGTTCCCCATCGGGATCGGAGCCGCCGTCTATCTCGAGGAGTACGCGCCCGACAACGCCGCGACCCGGTTCCTGACAGCCAACATCAGAAACCTTGCCGGTGTCCCTTCCATCGTGTATGGGTTGCTCGGCCTGGCCATCTTCGTGCTTTGGATTGGGCGGATCACCGGCGGGCTCAGCGTCATCTCCGGCGGCCTGACGTTGGCAATCCTGGTGCTTCCCATCGTGATCATCACCTCCATGGAGGCGCTGCGGGCCGTGCCGAGTAGCATCCGCGAAGCGGGCTACGCGGTCGGGGCAACGAAGTGGGAGGTCATCCGGAGCCACGTCCTGCCGTACGCGCGTCCTGGGATCTTCACCGGGACGGTCCTCTCCCTGGCCCGGGCCCTCGGCGAGACGGCGCCGCTCATCTTGGTGGGCGCATTCACCGGAACCTTCTTCGGCGCGTCTGGGAACCTCATGGAGAGACTGCAGGGTCCCTACACCACCCTCCCTACGGTGGTGTTCAACTGGTCGAGGCTGCCGGGGGAGGATTTCCGGCACATGGCGGCCGCGGCCAGCGTTCTGTTGATGGCGCTCATCCTCGTGGTGAATGCCACGGCTATCCTTCTGCGGAATCGCTATGAACGAAAGTGGTGAGGCCATGGAAGTCGACCTAGCGAGAGGGTCGGTGGAGCGAGAAGCGGGTGAGATCGGACGGCTGATTGTCGAGCTCCCCGGGAACCACAGACCCTCCGCGGCAGAGTCACCGGTCGTCTTCGACGTACGCGATCTCTCAGTCTGGTATGGGCCATTTCGAGCGATCCGCGAGGTGACCCTTCCCATCTACCAGCGACAGATCACGGCGCTGATCGGTCCCTCCGGATGCGGGAAGACCACGATGCTGCGCTGCTTCAACCGGATGAACGACCTCATCCCGGCAGCCAGGGTGGAAGGGACGATCCTCTATCACGGCGTCGACTTGTACGAGCGAGAGGTCGACCCCGTCGAGGTACGCCGGCGGATCGGCATGGTCTTCCAGAAGCCGAACCCTTTCCCCAAGTCGATCTACGAGAACGTCGCCTTCGGGCCGAAGATCGCCGGCTTCAAAGGAAACCTCGACGATCTGGTGGAGAGATCGCTGGAAAAGGCCGCGCTGTGGGACGAGGTGAAGGGCAAGCTCAAGGACTCGGGCATGACTCTGTCGGGGGGACAGCAGCAGCGCTTGTGCATCGCCCGGGCCATTGCCGTGGAGCCGGACGTCATCTTGATGGACGAGCCATGCTCGTCGCTCGATCCCGTGGCCACGCTGCGGATCGAAGAGCTCATGCAGGAGCTCGTTTCGGAGTACACCATCGTCATCGTTACCCACAACATGCAGCAGGCTGCGCGGGTGAGCGACCGGACGGCCTTCCTCACAGTAGACGTTCGGGAGGATGGCCAGCGAACCGGAATCCTGGTCGAGTACGACTTCACCGACAAGATATTCCGCAACCCGTCGGATGGCCGGACAGAGGATTACGTCACGGGACGGTTTGGCTAATGCAAACGGCGAGGCACAGGTTCCACGAGGAGCTGGAGTGGCTCCAGACTGAGATGGTGACCCTGGCCGACCTCGCGGAGCGGGCCGTGTCCGATGCCTTCGAGTCCATTCTTCACCGCGATGCGCAGCTGGCGGACAGGGTCATCGCGGGCGACGACGAGGTCGATGCCCACTACCTGGAGGTCGAGCGGCGGGTGTTCGACCTCCTGGCCCGGCAGACGCCGGTGGCTTCCGATCTCAGGCTCGTGACGGCCGTGCTGCACATCAATCTCCATCTGGAGCGGGTCGCCGACATGGGGGTCAACATCGCCAAGATCGCCAAGGTGACGATGGGATGGCCCTCGAACGAGACGGTGCTCCTGCACCTCCAGGAGATGGCCGACGTGGCGGGGACGATGCTACGGACTGCGATCGAGGCGTTCGTCAGGCGAGACCTGAAACTCTGTCGGGCGCTGCCCAGGATGGACGATCCGGTGGACCGCCTCAATCGCGGAATGTACCGGGAGGTGGCTGCCTTGGCGAGCGATGCGCGGATGCTCGAGTGGGGCATCCACATGAATGTCGTTTCTCGCCAGTTGGAGCGGGTGGCGGACCACGCAGTCGACATCGGTGAACAGGTAGCGTTCCTCCTGACGGGAGTGTTCCAGGAGTTCAGCGATGCCTCACACCCAACCGGAGAGATCTAAGGTCGAGACCGTCCTCCTCGTCGAGGATGAGCAGGCCTTGGCCGACAGCATCGCCTACAGCCTGTCGCGTGAGGGCTACCCCGTCGTGAAGGCGATGGATGGGGAGAAGGCTCTGGAGAGATTCCGCTCCGATCACCCTTCGATCGTCGTTCTGGACCTCATGCTTCCGAAGGTCTCCGGACTCGACGTCTGCCGGGCCATTCGGGCCGAGTCGCAGGTTCCCATCCTCATCCTGACGGCCAAAGACTCCGAGGCGGACAAGGTAGCCGGGCTGGAGCTCGGGGCCGACGACTACGTGACGAAGCCGTTCTCGATGCGCGAGCTCGTCTCGCGAGTGCGGGCTCACCTCCGCCGCGCGGAGATGGCTATCCCGCCCCCGGCTCCTGTGCCCGGCAAGCTCGCCGGAGGGCCCGTGGAGCTGGACCCCGAGCGCCACGAGGTGCTCGTGGGCGGCGAATCTGTCCCCATGACGCCCAAGGAGTTCGAGCTCCTGGAGCTCCTCCTCGCCAGGAAGGGGCGCCTGCTCACCCGCCAGTTCCTGATCGACGAGGTCTGGGGTGCGGACTACGTCGGAGACACCAAGACCCTCGATGTCCACGTGAAGAGGCTGCGCCAGAAGATCGAGCAGGATCGACATCGACCTCGGCACCTGGTGACGGTCCGGGGGCTCGGCTACAAATTCATCGATTGACCGTCTTTTGGTTGGACAGCCGAGTGCTGATCTGTTATCCGTTCCACGGTTTTTCCACTCCAGGAGACGGGAGATCGAGTTGAGACTCAGGATCCTGCCCAGAGAAGAGAGCTTCTACGACCTGTTCGAGAAGGCGGCGGGGAACCTCTCCGAAGGCGCTCGCCTTCTGATGAAGCTCCTCACAGACTTCGACGATCCGGAGTCCTCTCATGCGGAGATCCGCCAGCGGGAGCACGAGGGTGATGAGATCACCCATCAGATCATCCGGGCTCTGAATACGACGTTCGTGACTCCGTTCGACCGCGAGGATATCCACCGCCTCGCGTCGAACATCGACGACATCCTGGACGCGATCGAGGCGGTGTCCGATCTGCTGGTCCTGCACAGGATCGAGCAAGTCCTCCCCGAGATGCGACAGCTTGGGGAGGTCCTGTCGCGAGCGGCGGACCAGGTGCAGCTGGCGATGGCCGAGCTGCGCGGGTTCGCCGGCCTGGACAAGTACTGGGTCGAGATCAACCGATTGGAGAACGAAGGCGATCGCGTCTACCGGAAGACCGTGGCCCACCTGTTCTCGGGTGAGTACAAGGCCATGGACGTCCTCAAGTGGAAGGACCTGGTCGACCAGCTCGAGGCTGCCATCGACGGCTGCGAGGATGTGGCGAACACCCTGGAGTCGATCGTCTTGAAGCACGCCTGAGGCCTGTCGGTGATCCTGGTCCTGCTGATCCTGGTCGCCCTGTCCTTCGACTTCTTCAACGGTTTTCACGACGCAGCCAACTCCATCGCCACAGTGGTCTCGACGCGGGTCCTCACGCCACTCCTGGCCGTCGGGTGGGCAGCTTTCTTCAACTTCGTTGCCTTTCTCGTCTTCGGTACCAACGTCGCTAGTACGATCGCCAAGGGCGTGGTCGACCCGAACATCTTCTCGCTGGCGGTTGTCTTCGCCGGACTCATCGGGGCAATCGCGTGGGACGTCATCACCTGGTACTTCGGTCTGCCCACCTCCTCTTCCCACGCGCTGATCGGAGGCATGGCGGGAGCCGCCGTGGCTCGAGCGGGATGGGGCTCGCTGATCGCTGACGGGTTCCGTAAGATCGCGGTGTTCATCGTCCTCTCCCCGATCATCGGGCTCTTGCTGGGCTTCACGATCCTGGTCGTCGTCATGTGGGTCTTTCATCGTTCCAAGCGCGTGGATCGGCTGAACCGAGGCTTCCGCCGCGTCCAGCTGCTGTCGGCTGCCGCGTTCAGCCTGGGCCACGGGGGGAACGACGCCCAGAAGACCATGGGGGTCATCCTGGCCCTGCTGATCGCCACCAAGCACCTGCCCGCGACGGCGAAGGTGCCGATCTGGGTCGTTCTCTCGGCTCACGCGGCTATCGGTCTGGGCACGTTGTCGGGCGGCTGGCGGATCGTGCACACGATGGGGTCGCGTATCACCAAGTTGCAGCCGGTCAGCGGGATGAGCGCAGAGGCGGCAGCCGCAGCCACGCTGTTCTTCACCGCCCATGCGGGGATCCCGGTCTCAACCACCCACACGATCACCGGCGCAATCGTCGGCGTGGGTTCGACGCAGAGGCTCTCCGCCGTACGGTGGGGTGTGGCGGGAAGGGTCGTCTGGGCCTGGATCCTCACCATCCCTGGGGCGTTCGCCGTGGCGTGGGTGGCCTACCTCCCCTTCAAGATGCTTTAGGAGCAGGGCGTGCCAAGGACGCTCGGACGACGAACGATGTTCTTCGCAGCGATGGCCGTCATCTGCGCGCTGCTCGTACCGGCCATGCCTTCTGAGTTCCGTTGGGTGGCATGGTTCTCGGCGGCGCTGGGAGCCTTTTGGGCCGTGGCCATGGCCCTCGAGGATGTGGTCACCCCCGGAAAGCCGAGGCCCAGACGTCCCGGCCCGGTGCGCCCGACGACTCCGTTCGGGCCGCCCCCACGGCCGGGCGCTTCTGACTGAGCAGCCTTCCAGGATTCCGTGGCATTCTCGCCGTGTGGGACAGAGCGAGACTCGCGCGCGGGCCGATGACTACGAAGTCCAGGCCGCGACGTACGACCGGACCCGGGGTGCCAGCCCAACCGTGGTGCGGGCGCTGGCCAAGTACCTCGGGCCGGCCGACGGCCGCCGACTCCTCGACATTGCAGGGGGCACTGGGAACTACGCTCACGTGTTCGGGGCTCGCGGGTTCCACGTGTTCGTGGCCGACCGCTCCCTCGCCATGCTGGCCCACGCAGCGAGAAAGCTCGGTCCGGGCAGAGTGATCGAAGCCGATGCCCACAACCTCCCGATCCGTGGTACAGCGGTCGACGCCGCGATGATCGTGAACGCTCTGCCCCAGTTCCACGACCCGTCGGCGGCGCTCTCCGAGGCTCGCCGGGTGATCAGGGGAGGCCCGCTGGCCATCTGCACGTTCACCCGCGAGACCCTCGGCCCCCTCTTCGTCTACGAGTACTTCGAGGCCCCGCCTCCTGCTCGGCCGAGCATCGACCAGCTCCTCGGCATCCTGACGAGATCAGGATTCACCCGGGTCGAGCACGAGATGTTCGTCTACACAGATACGGTGGACGGCACGATCCCCGCCCTGCATACGAAGGCCCATTACCTGGCCGGGCCCGCGTACCTGCGCAACACATCCTTCTGGTACAGAGTCGACCAGGAGGCCCGGCGGAAGGGCCTGGAAGCGCTGGAGGCCGACCTTCGCTCCGGGGTTCTGGAGGAGCGAGTGAAGGAGAGCTACCGGCTTGCCGCCGAGCACGGCCACGGAACGATCTTCGCCGCATGGCCGTAGGCCGGGTCGAAAGAGGTCACGCCTGAAGCGCCTGTTCACCCAGGGGTATATTCGAACAGACAAACCTACAAACCTGAGGAGGGCTGCGATGGCACAGGACGTTCAGTCTTCTCCTACCAGCGAGCAACGCGAAGACGTGATGCCGCTCCTGGGCATCGACCACGTCGAGTACTACGTGGGCAACGCCCGCCAGGCCGCCTATTTCTACACCCATGCTTTCGGCTTCACGGTGACCGCATACTGCGGTCCCGAGACCAAGGTCCGGGACCGAGCTTCATGGCTCCTGGAGCAGGGCGACGCCCGGCTCATGATGACCGGGGCCATGGGGCCCGAGAGTCCCATAGCCGAGCACGTGCTCCGGCACGGAGACGGGGTGAAGGACGTGGCTCTCCGCGTCCCCGACGCGACGTACGCCTATCAGTACGCCACCGAACAGGGGGCCAAGGGTGTCCTGGAGCCGACGGCCGTCGAGGACGAGAACGGCAAGGTGATCCGCTCGGCCATCGCAGCGTACGGCGACACCATCCACTCGTTCATCGAACGGGACAACTACTCCGGTCCGTTCCTGCCCGGGTACCGGGCCGAGCCGGCCATCCCGGACGAAGGCCCCGCGGTCGGCATCGAGCTGATCGATCACATCGTGTGCAACGTGGAGCTCGGGAAAATGAACGAGTGGGCCGGGTTCTATGCCAGGGTTCTCGGCTTCGACCAGCTCGTCCACTTCCGCGACGATCAGATCTCCAGTGAGTACACGGCCCTGATGTCGAAGGTCATGTGGGACGGCGTCGGCCGGGTGAAGCTGCCCATCAACGAGCCTGCGCCAAGCAAGAAGAAGAGCCAGATCGACGAGTACCTCGAGTTCTACCGGGGCCCCGGTGTCCAGCACATCGCCATGCTGTCGAAGGACATCATCAAGACCGTGGACGCTCTGGGACGCAGAGGCGTCCGGTTCATCCGGGTTCCCGCCACGTACTACGAGGCGCTGCGCGACCGGATCGGCAAGATCGACGAGAGCATGGACGACGTTGAGCGCCTGAACATCCTGGCCGACAGGGACGAGGAGGGATACCTCCTGCAGATCTTCACCAAGAACGTCCAAGACAGGCCCACGGTCTTCTACGAGATCATCGATCGCCACGGGTCCAGGGGATTCGGCCTGGGGAACTTCAAGGAGCTTTTCCTGGCGATCGAGCGGGAGCAGGCCGAGCGGGGCAACCTGTAGACCTGATGGACCCCGCATGCCGGATGAGGATCCCAAGGAGCGTATCGACCGGGAGCTGATCGAGCTCCTGAACGAACTGCGGGTCGCGCTCCCCGGGGTGCAGGTGCTCTTCGCCTTCCTGCTGATCCTTCCCTTCAGCCAGGGATTCAGCCGCGTGACCTCCGGCCAGCGGGCCGTCTACTTCGGCTCCTTCGTGTGCACGGCTGTGGCCACGGCTCTGTTCATCGCCCCCTCCTCGTACCACCGCCTGCAGTTCCGCCAGCGGGACAAGGAGCGGATGCTCTTCTCGGCGAACAAGATGGCGATCGCGGGGACCGTCTTCCTCGCACTGGCCATCGTCGGCGTTGTGTTCGTGATCACCGACTTCCTCTACCACCTCCTTTGGGCAGCGGTGGCAACCGCGCTGGTGGCGGGGTGGTTCTCGTGGTTCTGGTACGGCCTGCCACTCCTGCGCCGGGTCTCGAGCGAGGACACCGCTCAGATGAAGCGGTGACGCCCGGCTAGGCCAGCTCGGTGATGCCCCGCCAGGCCAACCGGACCAACACGTCCACGGCTTCTCGCCTCTTCTCGGGCAGGCCCCCGGGGTCTCGCTGGGCCACGGTCTCCACCATCCCGATCAGGGCCAGGGCCACGATCTCGGCGTGTTCGCGGTCCAAGAGCCCCCTGGACTCGCGAACGATCAGCTCGGCCACCTCGGCGAGGATCTGATCCCGGACCTCCGCCACCCGCTCCCTGAACTCGTCCTCGGCCCCCACGGTCTCCTGCATGAGTAGGCGGAACCCTTCGGCGTGCTCGTCCACGAAGTCGAAGTAGGCCTGGAAACTGGCCCGGATCCGCTCTCGATTGCCCTTGGGAGAGTCGAGGGCCTTGCGGACGTCTTCGTGGAGGACCGCAAGGTCTGCGTCGATCAGCGCCAGATAGAGGTCCTTCTTGGACGGGAAGTGGTCGTACAGGATCGGCTTGGTGACCCCGGCTTCCTTGGCCACGGTCTCCATGGACACGGCGTGGAACCCCGAGTTGCCGAACACGCGGCGAGCGACTTCGAGGAGTTGGGCCCTGCGTTCCGGGGCCCGCATCCGCCGCCGAGAGGTCTTCGACTGCGAGGACTGGGTTCGGCCCATCTGGGGTATTATTACCGACGAGTAACCTACCGAAGAGTAAGTTAGCCGGTCTCGAGGACGCCCGGCGGGATACGACGGTCACAGGAGGAGTTGGCGGACATGGACTTTCAGCTCTCCGAGGATCACCTCACCACCAAGAAGTGGGTACACGAGTTCGCCGAGAAGGAGATCCGCCCGGTCGCCGCAGAGTACGACGAGAGCGAGGAGTTCCCCTGGCCCGTGCTGAAGAGGGCGGCCGAGGTCGGGCTGTACGGGGTGGAGTTCTACATGGAGACCCTGGCCGCCGATCCCACCGGCCTCATGTTCCCGATCTGTCAGGAAGAGACATGCTGGGGATGCGCCGGCATCTCGCTGGGGATCTGGGGATCGGGACTACCTCTTGCCACGCTGGCCTACAGCGGGACCCAAGAGCAGCTCATGAAGTGGGCGCCGCTCATGTTCGGGACGTCGGATGAGCCCAAGGTCGGCGCGCTCTGTGTGACGGAGCCCAACGCGGGATCGGACGTCTCGGCCCTCCGTACGACGGCCAGGCGGGAGGATGACGAGTGGGTCCTGAATGGCCAGAAGGTCTTCATCACCAACGGAGGGGTCGCCAGCGTGTTCGTCGTGGTGGCGACGGTCGATCCTGAGCTGGGACACCGTGGCCAGGCGGCATTCGTGATCGGGCCGGATACGCCGGGGATCCGCGCCGGGAAGAAGGAGAAGAAGCTCGGCATCAGGGCCTCGGACACCTCCGAAGTGCTCCTGGAGGACTGCCGGATCCCGACGGAGAACGTCGTCGGGGGGATCGACAAGCTGGAGGCGAAGCTGGAGCGAGCCCGGGCCAACGGAGCAACGTCGGGGAAATCCGCCGCCCTGAAGACGTTCGAGGTAACCCGGCCGTCGGTGGCGGCCCAGGCCATCGGGATCGCCCGAGCCGCGTACGAGTTCGCCCTGGACTACGCAAAGGAGCGGACGGCTTTCGGCCGACCGATCATCGACAACCAAGGTATCGCCTTCAAGCTCGCCGACATGGCGATGGAAATCGACGCGGCCAGGCTGCTCACCTATCGGGCGGCGTGGCTGGCGCGCAACGGCACCTTCGAGCACGCCGAGGGATCGATGTCGAAGCTCAAGGCCGGTGAGGTGGCGGTGTGGGTCACCGAACAGGCTGTTCAGATCCTGGGAGGGTACGGCTACATCAAGGACTTCCCGGTGGAGAAGTGGTACCGCGACGCGAAGATCTACACGATCTTCGAGGGCACCTCGGAGATCCAGCGGATCGTCATCAGTCGAGCGCTCGCGGGCGGCTGACCGCCACACATCTACTCTGGCGCCCCACACGCCGGAGCGTGCTGTCTGAGCTTGGTCTGGCCACTCTGAGCGGTTGCCAAAACATAGGTTCGTAGGCTAGGGTCGGTGGTCCGGCGCCCACGGGGAAAGGGGTGGCCGTCTCCACCCCAGCGAAACTCGAAAGGAGTCCGTTATGGGCTGGAAACGTCTGGCCTTGCTGGGGGCCACAGTCTCGATGCTCGCCTCCATGGCGCTTCCCGGTGTCACTGCCTCTGCCGCGGGAAGCGACGTGGAAGTCTCCGTCGGCAGCCCCTCGAGCCCGTTCGCCCAGAACAAGCAGAACGAGCCTGGGATCGCCATCGACGCCCACGATCCGACGGTACTCGCGGCCGGTTCCAACGACGAGATAGACCTCGAGGCCTGTAACGCCGGCGATCCGACGTCCTGCCCCTTCACTGTGGGCGTGGGCCTCTCGGGCGTCTACTTCTCCTTCGACAGCGGCCAGAGCTGGAGCCAGCCGACGTACACCGGCTGGACCGCCAGGCATTGCCTGGGGCCCGATCCGTGCGCACCGAAGGTCGGTCCGATCGGAACCCTCCCCAAGTACTTCGAGAACGGCCTGGTCTCGGGCGGTGACCCCTCCCTGGCCTTCGGTCCCAGGCCCGGGGAGAACGGGTTCTCCTGGGACAACGGTTCCCGCCTGTACTACGCGAACCTGACCGCGAATTTCAGCTCGGAGCGGTCGGAGCAGCATTTCAAGGGGTTCGAGGCGATCGCGGTCTCCCGGACAGACGACCCGCAGGCCGCGGCCGCGGGAGACGCCGACGCGTGGATGGACCCCGTGATCGCGTCCAAGCAGAACTCGGCGCTGTTCGCCGACCACGAGCAGATCTGGGCAGACAACGCTGGGTCGAGCCCGTACTTCGGGAACGTGTACGTGTGCTACGCGGCCTTCCGCAGCCAGGAGAGAGGCAACGCCCTCCCCAACCCCATCACCGTCGCCCGGTCATCCGATGGTGGAGACACGTGGAAGACCACCCAGATCTCCGACGCATCGAACAACCCGACCCACGGCCAGCAGGATTGCTGGGTTCGCACGGACAGCAAGGGCGTCGTCTACGTATTCTGGCAGGCAATCAAGGCGAACACCGGTTTCGGGATCTACATGGCGCGTTCGTTCACCGGTGGCCGGACGTTTGACAAGTTCCGGATCGTTTCTCCTTACACTCCGACCGGACTGGGCGGGGCTGTCGATGGCGTGGCCGGCGCTCGGGGTGGAACCTTCCCGACGGCGGACGTCGCCAACGGCGCTCCGACGGGGGCCGACGCCACTGACGAGATCGTGGTCGCGTGGGCCGAGGGGCCGACACCTTCCGACACGAACCCGGGCCCGAACGAGACCGTGAAGATCGCCTACTCGACGAACGGAGGCGACAGCTGGGCCTTCACGAACGACGCCGCCGACCCTGACGACCGGCCCTTCATGCCGGCCATCGCCATCTCGCCTGACGGGGCGGACGTGTACCTGACGTACAACGCGTTCCACGTCCCGTGGCAGTCGACCACGGCGAACCCACGCCCGATGAACAGCGTTCTGCGCCAGGGCACCATCGGGGGCGGAGGCACTCCGGTGGGGTGGGCCACGGTGTTCGACGGGCCCATGGGAGACGCCCGGGGATCGAGCGCCAACGCGCTCACGGCCGAGTTCCTCGGGGACTACAACAACGCGGCAGCCTCGCGCGATTACGGTATCGGCATCTACGTCGATGTCCGCGATGCGGCGGACTGCCAGGCCGTGGACGTGTGGAGACAGTCACTGGTGGACGGGAATCCCGGCCCCAAGCCGGCGCCGAATACCGACTGCCCGCCAACGTTCGGCAATACGGACATCTTCGCCGCGAGGTCCTAGGCGAAGGGAGCACGGGAGCGAGAGGGGCGCCTCCGGGCGCCCCTTCTCGTTGTCGTGCCGACGTCAGCTCGCGGAGGCGCGGAGGAGCTTCGGCCGAAGCTCCGAATCGAGGCTCGCTCCCAGCTCGGCGGCCACATCGAGCAGGGCGTCGACGTCTTCCGCTTCCGTGCGGAAGTTCACGATGCACGCGCGGAGGACGAATCGTCCGTCCAGGACCGCGTTCGAGCAGAAGGCCCGGCCATCGAGCTGGATCTCGGTCATCAGCCGCTGGTTGAGCTGATTCAGGTACTCCTCCCGGTCCGGCGAGCTCCCGAGCTCCGGAGGGACGTATCTGAAGCAACAGATCGACAGAGAGACGGGAGTGGCCAGCTCGAACTCCGGTCGCTCCTCCACCCGAACGCCCATGTAGCGCGCCAGCTCGGCGTCGTGCGAGATCCGTAGGGCATAGGACTTCCGCCCGTGGGCGAGCAGCGAGACCCACACCTTGAAGGCTTGAAAGCCCCTGCTGAACTGGGGACCCATCATGCCCAGGTCGATGCCATGGCCCGAGCGCTCCTTGTCCTCGTAGACGTAGGCCGCCAGGGCCGCGAAGGACATCACCAGTTCCGAGGAGTCCCGCACCAGGACGCAGCCGCCCGAGTGGGGTGTGTACAGCCATTTGTGGGGATCGAAGGCGATGGAGTCGGCGCGTTCGATCCCGGCGAACTGGGGCCGCAGGTCCTCGGCAAGGACAGCGGGGCCGCCGTAGGCCGCGTCCACGTGGAACCACAGCCCCTCTTCTGCGCAGATCTCGGCCAGCTCCTCCAAGGGATCGATGGCGCCGGTGGCGACGGTGCCCGCGCTGGCGACCACGGCCGTCGGGTGGAGGCCCGCGGCCCGGTCTTCAGCGATGGCCTCCCGCAGCAAGTCGGTCCGGATTCGGTACCGACCGTCCACCGGGATCTTTCGAACCGCGTCGATCCCCAGGCCGAGCATGTCGGCTGCCCTGTCGGTGACGACGTGCACTTCCTCGGACGCGTAGATCCTCAAGGGTGGCCCCGCCGACACTCCCCGGTTCCTGACATCCCATGGGGCCTTCGCGTCCCGAGCGGCCTTGAGCGCGACGAAGTTTGCCATCGCTCCTCCGGAGACCATCAGCCCACCGGCCGAAGCCGGCAACCCGAACTGCTCGGCGAACCATCTGACCAAGGCTATCTCGATCTCGGTGGCAGAGGGCGCCAGGCGCCACCCTCCCGCGTTCATGTTCAGGCCCGCCGCCAGGAGGTCGGCCGGCGCTCCAGGGATGGTCCCGGCGCCGGAGATGTAGGCCATGAACCGGGGATGCCCCGGATACATCGACCAGTCGAACACCACCTGCCTGAGGTAGTCGAACAGCTCCTCCTCGGACAGAGGCTCCTCCGGAACCGGACGGACCACCCCTGCCGCCACCTGCTCGCTGGACCACGCGCCAGAGACCGGGAGCGAGGAGAGGCGCTCGAGGAACTCCTGCCACAGGTCGACAGCCCGATCGGCGAAACGACGGGCTTGGTCGGCCCCCCAGTCCAGGTCGCGAACAGGACGTGGGGGCCCCCTTCGCGCTTGGTCAGCCCTCATCGGCGGAAAGCATACCTAGTCCGAAGTAGCCACTCACGCAGCGAGGCGCTCTGCTGCGCGACGAGCCGGGAGGATCTCCCGAAGCCGGGCCGGGAGGAGAGGCCGAAGAAGCTTCAGCGAGCGAAGGCTGGTTCGAAGGCGAAGCTCCTTCGCCGGATTCCAGCGGATCCCGTATTGGGCGCGCAAGGGCCCGGGAAGGGTGGCGAAGGCCCACCAGGCGATCTGGCGAAGCACAGGGCGCCAGGGGACGTCGCGGGGGGGATGCCGGATCAGTTGCGCCACCTTGCGGGTGTCATCGGTCACCCTGAGGATGCCGCTGGCGACCACTCCGTCGACGTAGGCTCGGAGTCCGGTTACCGTCGGTGGGACCCGCGCCCGGTCCAGCCCTAGCAGCTCGGCGCCCGCCATCTGCTCATGATGGAATCGTTCCCTGCCCTCGTCGTCGAGCTTGCCCACGGTCAGGCGCTCGAACAAGAGCTGCGAGTCGACCAGGCACGCATGGACCCACAGCAGGAGGTCCGGGTCAAGGGCATCGTAGGCGAGACCCGTGACCGGATCGGTACCGTGCACCTCTTGATGCACCAGGTTGATCCGGCGGGCCGCCTCGGCCGCCTCCTGCCTGGTTCCGAACGTCATGGTGAAGGTGAGTTGGAGCGTGCGTTCCATGCGCTTCCACGGATTGCGCTCGTAGAAGCCTGTCTGGCGAGCTCCGGCCAGGACCAGAGGATGGGCCGCCTGCATCAGGAGGGCCCGGGCTCCTCCGAAAAGGACTGTGGTCTCCCGGTTCACCTGCCACGAGGCCGAGTCCGGACCAAACAGCCCGGCTCCGTCCGATTCGCCCGCCGACGTCACCCCTTCAACTGTAGCGGGTGGGCTACGCTGAGCAGCCGGAACCGGTGACGCCCGGTCGAAGGAGGAGATGTGGCCAAAGTCTCTCAGCTGCGCATGTATCGCATTGCCGACGGAAAGCTGGCTGAGTTCGTCCATCAATGGCTGACGGAGGTGCTTCCCCTCCGCCGCAAGATGGGGTTCACCGTGGATAGCGCCTGGACCGTCCGCGGGGAGGATCGGTTCGTGTGGATCGTGTCGTATGAAGGCGAAGAGAGCTTCGAGGCGAAGAACGCCGAGTACTACGCCTCGCCCGAGCGAAAGGCCCTCGACCCGAACCCGGCGGACCTGATCGAGGAGTCGGTGGAGCTGATCATCTCGCCCGTGTGGCCGGGTTGAATCTGGATCTGCTACGGGGATACCGCGATGAGGCCCGCGAGCATGGCCGTCCGGGGGACCACGCTGTCGAGGTCCAGCCACTCGCCCGGGGCATGATCGGCTCCCCCGATCGGCCCCAGCCCGTCCAGCGTGGGAACGCCCAAGCCGGCCACCGGGTTCGCGTCCGAAGCACCCCCCGTGGCGGCGTCCTTCACCTCGAATCCCAGCTCGGCGGCGAGCGCCTGGGCCCTCTCGACGAGCAGGGCCGTTGCCACTGTCTTCTCCATGGGGGGGAACCCCGATTGGGCCACGACCTCGACAGTCACGTCCGGGACGACGGTCTCTCTGGCGAGGCGGTCCATCTCAGCGAGGGCCTGTTCGAAGTCCTTCGCCGTGACCGCCCGAATGTCCACCTGCAGCTCGCACCGCTCGGCGACGACATTGGGGCGGGTGCCGCCCTGGATCACACCGACATTGACGGTCACCCCCGGCCACCGGCCGTTCAGCTCGTGCAGCGCGATGGTCGTGTGCGCCGCCTGGAGGGTGGCCGATCGCCCGCGCTCAGGTTCGACGCCGGCATGTGCCGCTCGGCCGCCGATCACGATTCGGGTGTCCCTCACACCTTTGCGAGAGGAAACGATGTCGCCATTCTCCCTGGCGCCCTCCAGGACGAAGCAGACGTCCGCGTCCCTGGCCCGATCCAGGATGAACGGTCCGCTGAACGGCGAGCCGATCTCCTCGTCGGGATTGCAGACATAGGTGATCGAGCCCAAGTCCTCGAACCCGGCGTCCTGGAGACAGGACACCGCGTAATAGCCCTCGAGTAGGCCTCCCTTCATGTCCGACACACCCGGGCCGTACGCGGTCGAGCCTTCGGTCCGGAAAGGACGCTCCACCGCGGTCCCCTCGGGAAAGACGGTGTCCATATGGCCGACCAGCAGGACCCGTCGTCCGCCCGTTACCGCGCCCTTCAGAGTTGCCACGAGGATGTCTCCGAGCTGAGGAGCTCCCTCCGCAGGAGAGTGCGGGATGCGTTCCACCTCCCACCCTCGCTCTCGGAAGCGCTCCAGCATGATGTCGGCGATCTCGTTGACCCCGGTTGACACGTACGTGCCGCAGTCGATGTTCACCATGGTGACGAGGTCGTCGATGTAGGCGTCGAAAGCGGCTTCCGCCAGCTTGCGAAGCGTCAGCGTATCGGGCGATGCCGGGGTCACTCGGCTGCGGCCTCGGCTCCATCCTCGGGGGCCGGCTCGGCGGCGGTCCCGGTCGGGGACTTGAGGATGCGTAGGAGGGCCTCCATCTCGTTGTCCGTGGGGGCAGCCGTGGCTCCGCGTCCCCGTGCCGCCGCCAGGACGGTTCGCAGGTTGGCCTCGGCCATCTCGAGCTTCGTCTCCAGCTCCTTGACCCGCTCGAAGAGCCTCGATGCCCGCGTCTCGGCTTCGATGCGAGCCGCCCTGTTCTCCTTGGCGTCCCGCCGGAGCTGCTCGGATGACGCGGTCGCCTCGGCGGTCTCCCGCCCCATCTCGATGAACCGTTCAACGACTGCCCGACCGAGGTCGGCGAACGTCGGCCTCCGGTCTCCGGTGGCCGCTTCCCCTCGGGCCGCTCCTTTGCGCCTGGCCTTGCGCTTGCGGGGGGCCCGGGGAACGGACTCCGGCTCCCCCGGCTCGAGCGGTCGCTCGTCGAGCAACTTGTACCTTCCGTCCTCGACCTCGAGCCGGCGTCTGGCGGCAAGTGCCCGAACCGCTCTGGCTACCGCCAGTGGATTGGGCAATCCCGCCTCTTTGCCAATGTCGGCAGGAGACTTCTCAAGGAATGCGCCTGGGCTGGTGGTAGCCGAGGCGACCCGCAGGAATGCGTTGGCAGCTTGGAGGCTCTGTTCGTTCACGGATTTCCCCGTTCGACGGGCGAATACTGACAGCTTGCCGAGTAGCCCGTCAAGGTCGAAAGCGACCGCGTCACACGCCTTCGAACTCGGCTCGGGCGGCTGCGTAGTCGTCCTCGGTGTCGATGTCTCGCGGCGGCTGACCACCAACCTCGACCAGCGCCCGCCACTGTGGGTGGGCAGCCAGGATTCCTCGAGCACCCTCGTCCCCTTCGGCCCGCTCCAGCTCCGGCCACAGGGACCGGTCGAACAGAACGGGGTGGCCGGGCACGCCTCCATACGCCGCCTGGACGGCGGCGGCGCTTTGGCTGCGCCAAGCCTCGATCACCGCCGTCACGACTTCCGTGCGGATTCCGGGCTGGTCGCCCAGCAGGACCACCGCCGCCTGGGACCGATCGCTGGCAGCCCGGATGCCGGTGCGGAAGGAAGTGGACTGGCCGGCGGAATAATCCGAGTTGACGGTGAACCGCGCCCGTCCGGTGGCGGGCAGGGCGGCCATGATCTCATCGGCCCGGTGGCCCAGGACCACCACGATCTCCTCGACCGGTGCCGAGTGAAGCGTCTCGATCACGTGTTGCAGCACCGGCTTGCCGGCCAGATCCAAGAGCTGCTTGGGTCTCCCCAAGCGCGCTGACGTGCCGGCAGCCAGGATGATCCCGGTGACGAACTCGCGAGAGTGCCGCGTGCTCTCCGAGGACCCGGGATCGGAGGCGGCTGCCAGCGGTTGCTCAGCCCGTTCCGGGAGTGACAGCCTGTTCCTCTCTCGGCCGCTCGTGGATGGGCCCAGACCGATCCTTCAGGAACCCACCGCGCCGCCCATTCCACACCGCCATGATCTCGGCCACGATCGCCCAGGCCACCTCCTCGGGACCGTCTCCTCCGAGATCGAGGCCGGCCGGCCCGTGGACGACCCGTAGGTCGTTCTGGTTCGGCTCGAAGCCTTCCCGCTTCAGCTCGGCGAGGAGGCGCTCCAGCCTGGCCGATGGACCGAGCATCCCGATGTAACGGACGTCCGTTCCGAGGAACGAACGCAGATAGTCCTTGTCCCGCAGGAAGTTGTGGCTCATGACCACGACGAATGTGCGATCGTCCACGCCGGCCGCTTCGACCGCGTCGATGGGTTCTGTCTTGACGAAGCGGGTCGCTTCGGGGAAGCGGTGGGGCTTCAGGAAGGAGTCGCGGTCATCGACCACTTCCACCCGCCACCCGAGGCCGCCGGCGGCGCGAACCAGCGCGATGGCGTCATGGCCGGCCCCGCACACCAGCAGTCGAAGGGGGGGCGCAAGGACCTCGATGAAGGCGCGAACGCCTTCGTCGAGCTCGATGCTGCGTGAGCGCTCTTCCTCCAACGCCTCCACTGCGGCTTGTTTCACCCGCTTCTCGAGGTCCCCGTCCCCGAACGTGCCCTCGGAACTGCCGTCCGGGTCGATGAGCATCCGAGCACCGGGCTTGAGATCCTTCGCCCCTCCCGTCTCGATCAGCGTGGCATGCGCCAGCCGCCGGCCCTCGTCCACCGCCCGGCGGATGGCTCCAGCCGTCTCGAACGCGCCTTCGGCCGGCTCCACGAAGACGTCGACGACGCCGTTGCAGCCCAGGCCCCATCCCCATACGACCTCGTCGTCCGCGGTCAGGTCAAAGTGCATGAGTCGCGGGGTTCCGCGTTCCATGACCTCCCGGGCGGCCTCGCGGACATCTCCCTCCAGGCACCCTCCACTGATCGTGCCCACCGGCTTGCCGTGTTCGGGGACGAGGAGCCGCGCCCCCTCCCGCCGGTAGGTCGAGCCCTTCACTCCGACGATCGTGGCCAGCGCCATTCGGTCGCCCCGGGCCCGGC
>DASXTW010000030.1:0-6426 GCA_036505215.1 Actinomycetota bacterium
GGCTCCTGCAGGTGCGGCTCCCACTTGTGCTGAACCTCGACGTGCACGCCGTTGTGCTCCCACGCTCGAACGTCATCGATGTCGTCCCACTCGGAGACCACGACGAAGACCAGGTGGTCTTGCATCGACCGCCCCATCTCCGACCACACGTAGCCGGGCTGGGCTTCGGCAAGCTCCGCCATGGCCCGCATGTCGCCCTCGAAATCCTGGATGTCCGCCGCTTCGGCGAGCCGGAACCGCAGGTAAACGAGGATCGCCACCCGTAGAGCTTAGTCGCCTGGTGAAGTCCGGCGTTCGTACGGCCCGCCGCGCGTGGAAGCACGCGTCAGGACTCGATCGCGAGGAGCCGGTACGAGGGCGCTGACAGCGGCACGACCGCGTGGCATGTCAGCGGGCGCGGCTCGGTTCGCCCGTGCTCGAGCGAGACTGGGCCTCGCAGTCCGAATCCTGCCCGCGCAACGAGCCAAGCATCACGTCACACGTCGATCCAGAACGCGGCGAAGCGGGCCGGCAGCCGAACGCACGCCCTTGCACTCCGACACACGGCGGTCTCGCTCTGGATCGAGGATGGCGCAAAGCCGATCGACGTGCAGTACATGCTGGGCCACTCCCGACGTCCGGATGACGCTCGGCAGGTACGGACATCCTCAAAGCAAGCAGAGAAGGAGCCACGTCGATGACCAATCAGCTCGGTAAGGAAGACCTCGCATAACTCGGGAGCGCGGCGCGCTAAGGCCGGTGCTCGGGGCCGCCGAAACAAGGGGCCGGGAGGTACAGACATGGAGTTCTGGATTCTCCTCGGCTGCGCGATCGTCGTGGCGATCGTGATCAAGACCCTCCCCACGCCCGAGGAGAGGGGCAACGCCGGTAAGGACGCCCAGGCTGAGCAAGCACCTCCTGCAAGGAACGGACCGACCGTTGTGCGCAGGGACCCTGAAGGGCAAAGAAACTCTGATCATCCCGCGACCTGCCCATTCGCGAATCGGTCCTTTTGCGGACCACGCACCGCCGCAGGGGCTCGAGCTTGCCCGAGACCCCTCTCAACCCCCGGTTCTTGAGTCTCAAGCACTCAAGTCTTGGACAGCGAGCCTCGCCGCAGACCCGATGTGGAGCCAGTCAGATCGTGAGCCAGGGGTGCCTGTCTATGACCGGCAGAAGGAACGAATCCCAGGTCAGCGGCATGATCTAAATATTATGCACCCTTCACGCAGGCCCTCATCGCGGTGGAATGGCTGGCCGCGCGCCGCGACGAGCTCGAGACCTGACCGACTTGCGCTCGGCCCTCGCTGTGGGATAGGCACACGGTGTGCGCGTCGAGCGGATCGTCGACCTGTCGATTGTCATGGACGGCGACACCCAGACGTACCCGGGGGACCCCACGCCTGCGATCGGCCCAGCCACGACGATCGAGGCGGACGGGTTCAACGTCCTTTCGATCGCGATCGGGTCGCACACCGGGACCCATGTGGACGCCCCCTACCATTTCTTGGCGGATGGCGCTCGCCTCGACCATCTCGGCCTCGGCCTATTCGCCGGGCCCAGCACGATCGTTGACGTGTCCGGGCATGGTCCCCGCCAGCCGATCACGTGGGACGACGTGGCGCCGTACAGCGAATGGCTTGGTCCCGAGGTGATCCTGGCCCTTCGCACGGCGTGGTCCGACCATCACCTCGGAACCGACCGGTACTTCGATCACCCGTACCTGGGCGAGGACGCGTGCGACCGGATCCTCGAGCTCGGCGTCAGGACGCTCGCCATCGATGCCTTGAATCCCGATCAGACCGTCCTGGAGGGGGAGGCCGGCTTCCCAGTCCACCGTCGGTGGCTGGGTGCGGGAGGCGTGATCGCCGAGAACCTCACCAACCTGGGGGCCGTCGACTTCGACGACGCCGTGGTGTGCCTGTTCCCGATCCGGGTGGGGGGCAAAGCGGACGGCGCCCCATGCCGGGCGATCGCCCTCCAGCTCGTCTGAGACGTACGGTCTCTACTCCACGGGAAGCTGGGCAAAGGCCTTCGAGATGTCGATGCCCCGGCTCCTCTGCACTGCCTTCGCGATGTAGAAAATGACGAAGCCAGAGACGAAGATCCCGATATTCATCCAGATCAGCACGGGGTGGCCCTTCAACCCGGCGCTGGGGTCGGTGAGGAACGCCCATGCCATGATGGCCAGTGCTACGAGCGCCGCCACCCCCACGATGCTGACCACCGGGACCCCGCCAACCCGCCACCGCACCGGCGACGCCTCGAAGATCTGCGGCTGCCGGTAGGGGAACAGGACGGCCGACAGGGCAACCAGCAGGAATCCCAGGATGAACCCGAAGATCCCGACGAGGGTGGCGAAGTTCGGCACCCACACGAATCCAGCCAGGGCGGCGATCGACCCCGCGCCCACCAACATGAGCGCGTTCACCGGCGTGTGGAAGGTGGGGTGGACCTCGGCCACCCACTGCGGCATGAGACCGTCCAGGCCGTACGCTAGGAAATTCCGGCTAGCGTTGGTGATCTGCCCGGGCAGCCATGTGTAGCTCGCGAACACGAAGGGCAGGAGGATCAGGATCGCGACAAGGGTGTTCCCGGAGCCGAACGCGGCGATCTGGGTGAACACCAGGCCCTGGGTCGCCGAGAGCTGGCCCATCGTGTGCAGGCCGATGGCCTTGTCCGCCAGCGCCAGGAACACCAGCATGTAGACGGTGCACAGGATTGCAGTGACCGGCATCGACCACAGCTGGAGGCTCCTGGCCCGCTTCACCTCGGCCCCGATGTAGGCCGAGGACTGATTGAATACCAGATTGATGTAGATCCAGGTCCCGGCGAGCAGGGTCCACTTCAGGCTGAACGGGCCTGTCGAGAAGCCGGCTTCCTTCGCCGCCTGGCCCAGCCCCCGCAGGGCGTTCGGGCCGAGGCCCGCGCCCAGCGACGCCATGATGTCGGCCTTCGACTTCACCAGCCACACGATCGCGATGAGCGCGAGCGAGACGAGCGAGACGAAGAACAGCGCGTTCTGGATCCGGAAGAACAGCCGAAGGCTGCGGGAGAACACGAAGACCAGGAACGCGATGAGGCATGTTCCGGCGATGAACGTTCCCCAGTCGCCGGCCAGCCAGTTCCCGAAGCTGGTCATCCAGGAGATCCCCCCCATCTGCCCAACGGTGGCGAACAGGGGCGCCAGGCCGAACTGGGCGAAGAAGGCCGAGGGAACCCCCCCGTACAGGAACCACCACACGGTGTTGTTCCAGCTCGACATCATCCCCAGGGCCGGGTGGAGCACGCGGCTCACGTAGACGTAGTCGGCACCGGACCGGGGCATCGAGGCTGCGAAGAACGCGAACACCAGGCTGACGGGGAGGACGACCAGGAAGATCAGGATGGCCGTGAGGTACAGGTTGGCCCCGGGGTAGAACGCAGTGGAGAACAGGAAGACGAGTGCGGCCATCAACCCCAGGGAGACGAAGTTGATGTTGTAGACGAGCACGTCGAGCGTGCCCGCCTCGCGCACGAGCCCCGAGGCCTTTCGCTCGAAGGTGGCCGGTCGAACGGTCTGTTCGGTCGGGTCGCTCATGGCGCCCTCCTTCCCATCCCCTCAAGAGTCGGGCGACGAGAATTCTTACACGCCGCCGGGGTAGCCTGATGCGCGATGCCGCCGGGAGGAACAGAGGGGGAATTCCGCAGCGCCCGGGACGTGCCGACCCCCCGGGGCCCGGTGGACGCCCGGACCGTGCCTCGCTTCGCGGAGCCCTCCACGTTCGCCCGCCTTCCTCGCCGGGACGAGGTCGAGCGATGCGACGTAGCGGTCTTGGGGGTTCCCTTCGACGGCGGCGTCACGTTCCGGCCGGGGGCCCGGTTCGGGCCACACGCCATCCGGCACGCCTCCCGCCTCCTTCGCGAATACCACTCCGCCCTCGACGTGGAGCCATTCGGGGCGCAGCAGGTGGCCGACGCCGGGGACGTCGCCTGCAATCCCTTCGACATCGCTCAGGCCATCCAGGCCATCGAGGTGGGCGCCGAGGCGGCCCTCTCGGAAGCCGCACGGCTGCTCACGCTGGGCGGGGACCACACCATCGCCCTCCCACTGCTCCGGGTCATGAATCGCAGGCACGGGCCGGTCGCCCTGCTGCATTTCGACGCCCACCTCGATACCTGGGACACGTACTTCGGCGCGCCGTACACGCACGGGACGCCGTTCCGCCGGGCCTGGGAGGAGGGACTCCTCCAGCAGGATCGCGCGATGCACGTCGGGATCCGGGGGCCGCTCTATGCTCGTCAGGACCTGATGGACGACGCCGGGTTCGGGTTCGCCATCGTGGAGGCCATGGACCTCGAGCGCGGGAGCGTGTCAGGGGTCGTCGAGCGGCTTCGTTCACGACTGGGGGACGCGCCCGTGTACGTCTCGATCGACATCGACGTGCTGGATCCCTCGCACGCCCCCGGGACGGGAACGCCCGAAGCCGGCGGCCTCACCAGCCGCGAGCTTCTGGGGATCCTGCGAGGGCTGGCCGGGCTCGACATCGTCGGAGCCGACATCGTGGAGGTCTCGCCCCCCTATGACCACGCGGAGATGACCGGCATCGCCGCGTCCCACGCCGCATACGAGCTGTTGGCCCTCTTCGCAACGCGGTTCGACCCGTAGCCGAGGAGGGCGAGATCGCGTACCGGGTAGCGATCGACATCGGCGGGACGTTCACCGACCTGGTGGCTGTCGACGTCGCGACCGGGGAGCTCATGGTGACCAAGGCGCCCTCGACACCCGCTCGGCTGGATGACGGCGTCATGGCAGCTCTGGATCGATCCGGCGTCCGCGCCTCGTCGGTTGAGTCTCTCGTCCACGGGACCACCGTGGTCATCAACGCGATCACCGAACGCCGGGGAGTCCCGACGGCGCTCGTCACCACCCGAGGGTTCCGGGACGTCCTGGAGATCGGGCGGGCGAACCGCCCCGACCTGTACAACCTGTCGTACGTGAAGCCCGTGCCGTTCGTTCCCCGCCGGCTGCGGTTCGAGGTGGCCGAGCGGACGTCGTACCGCGGCGAGGTCATCGCGCCGCTCGAGGAGGACGGGCTGAGCTCCGTGGCCGGGACGATCGAGGGATCCGGGGTCGAAGCCGTCGCCGTCTGCTTCCTGCACGCGTGGGCGAACCCTGCCCACGAGCAGCGCGCTGCCGAGATGCTCGGCGAGCTTCTGCAGGGCGTCGAGATCGTGGCCTCGCACGAGGTGAGCGGACAGTGGTGAGAGTATGAGCGGACCAACACTACGGTCCTGTCCGCCTACGTGAGAGTCTCGGTTTACTCCAGGTAGTCGCGGAGCGTCTGCGACAGTGAGTGGTGCCGGAGCTTCGAGAGGGTCTTCGACTCGATCTGGCGGACCCGCTCCCGCGAGACTCTGAACTCCCTTCCCACCTCCGCCAACGTGCGGGGGTGGCCGTCGAGCAACCCGAACCGCAATTGGATGACTCTCTTCTCCCGCTCGGACAGTATGTGGAGGATCGACTCGAGATGTTCCTGGAGGAGGATGAACGACGCGGCGTCGATCGGCACGACGGCGTCTGCGTCCTCGATGAAGTCACCGAGGTGGGAGTCCTTCTCCTCGCCCATGGGAGTCTCGAGGGACCCGGCACCTGGGAGACCCTGAGGATCTCTCGGACCTTGTCCACCGGGATCCCCTTTAGGGCACAAAAACCTCGGATCGGTGCCCGTGACCAGGTCTTTTCTTCGAGTTCGCTCGACCTGCTCCGCCTCGGCGGCCACGATGTGGGGATCCAGACCGTCCACCGGGCGAGACACCTGTTTCCTGAACATTGTCTGGCGACACCGGCCCTCATGTCTCACCTCCGGATCGCAGAAGGGATCCATCAGCCATCATGGGAACAGTCTCCGGAGTTCTGGACCAGCCGAACGGGGGCCAGAGGGAAACCCCTGGTCAAGGCCACGATCGCAATAGTGCACCCTTCAGGCCGGCCCGTCTTCGGCGGGCCGTCCGCGGTGTCGGAGCTAGGACTTTGCCGGACCGCGAAACAGATGGCCGCAGTTCGTGCACTTCATGTTGACCCGCGCCGCCGGGCCAGCGTGGGTGAAGGGCTGGGTGCGCGTGCTCCCGCACATCGGACACGCCGGACGGCGTGGTGCCTCATCCGGCCGGGGTTCCGATTCCGTTCGCTCGCCCATGGCTCACCTCGACGGTACTCGATGGGGAGGAAGCAAGCGGACTGTATCGCAGTCCCGCGGCGTGCCGCACAACCTCGTCGAGCCTTGCGTCGAGCCCCGCGGTGATCGCCTCGGCGAGGCGCGTCAGCGCCTGATCACGGTCCTCGTAGACGAACCGTCGTGAGTGCCCATTCTCCTGAATCGTCAGGTGGTAGACCTTCATGGCTTCCACGCTAACCCTCTCCGTCAGCTCGCGTTCCCACTGGGACCTGTCCTTCGCAGTGTAGTC
>DASXTW010000031.1:0-3962 GCA_036505215.1 Actinomycetota bacterium
GCAGGAAAGCGTCGAACCGTCGCAGGCCAGGGCGTCCTCCGATCGACCGGGCGGTTCGCGAGCTGATCCTTCGGATGGCCAGGGAGAACCCCAGGTGGGGCTACCTCAGGATCAAGGGCGAGCTGCTCAAGCTCGGCATCACGGTCTCCGCCACCACCATCGCAAACGTGCTGCGGCGGGGAGGTCTGGGGCCGGCCCCTCGGCGGATCGGCCCGACCTGGCCGCAGTTCCTGCGAGCCCAGGCCTTGGCCATCTTGGCCCCCGGCGGCCCACAGGGCTCCGACCAAGAGGACCGACACCGCCATGGGCAGGCCCCGACGCCCGCCCCGGATAGCGGGGACCGGCCCTCCCTCCAGAAGGAGTGGTCCCCTGGCGACGCTCTTGCCGCTTCTGCCCCGGTCGGTGTTTCCGGTCGAGGCTGGGAGCTCCCCAGCGAAGTGAGACAGAATCGATCGGTCCGGATGCCGGCTGCGCGGTCGTTCCCGGTTGGCAGCGCGCGCCCTCGCGACGGACCGGCCCCGCTCGGCTTCCTCTTGCCGATTCGCGTGACCCAAGGGATCCCGCTGGCTCGGGTGTGCGCACCGCGCCTGAACCCGGAGCGGCGTCCATTTCGGCCCCGTTCGAGCCCCGTCCCGCAACGTTCGCTGGCACTGGTTCGATGTTTCGGCTGGGCCCTGAACTCGAAGCCGACGCGTGATCGAGTTCTTGCACCCAACACCTGTTCATCACGATGAGCGAGATGGCGATGCGTCGCGCCGGGATCGACCCGTCGGTCATCTACGCCTCACGCAAGACCGGGCTCATCGTGACCGAGCGGAACCAGCACCTGCTGAGCGCCGAGGACTGGGAGGACTGGATCGAGGCGATCTTCGAGTACGAGGGTGAGGCCATCCGCTTCCATCTGCAGGAAGCCCACGGTCGGGAGCCCGAAGCCGCGGCAATGGAGGCTGGGAGCATCTTCGCCGACCACGGGGACCGGATCTGCCCCTACTGCGGCCAGCACCTTGAGTATCCTGAGAGCGCCTGGGACTGAAGACGCCGGCTCGGAAACATGGTCCGAGCCAAACACAACCTGATTACCGCCTGGGAGCCACTATCCCAAGATGCCGCTCGCTCGGTCAGTTCGCTGAGGGGTGAGCAGATAGCCGCCGGGAAACGCCGCAAGACCGGACGCGTCGCCGGGGTTCGCCAGACCGCCCCCACCCCCGGGAAACGCCGCAGAAGCGGACGCCTTGGCTCAAGGGCGAGCTGCCGGCCTCGGCGAGTCTCATCCACGCTGCTGATCCGGCTGGATTGGCCAGGAAACGCCGCAGAACCGGAGGCGGGCTCCTGGGGTTCGCCAGACCGCCCCCACCCCCGGGAAACGCCGGCCCGCGGCCCGGCGTGGGGTCCGACCGGCCCTTGAGCTCCCAGGTCGGGAAACGCCGCAGAACCGGACGCGGCCTCCCCGGTCCGGCTCGCCCCGCCGCGTTTGGGCGGGAGTGGTCCCGGTCCGGTCCGGAAACGCCGCATCCCTCGGCCTGGCTCCGGCTGGTGATCCCGGCTTCCGGGTCGTGCATATCATCCTGGCCATGGACCCGGTGACGATCTTCGGGATCGCGGCACTCACGTTCATGCTGCTCATGTACGCCCTCGAACGCCGAGATCCGCGCTTCATCCTCGGCTTCGCCATCGGCTGCGCTCTCTCGAGCGCCTACGGGTTCCTGTCGGGGGCCTGGCCGTTCGGGGTCGTCGAGATCGTCTGGTGCGGCGTGGCCCTGCGACGGTTCTGGGAAGTCCGCCGCTTCCGGACGACCGCCTTGTAGGGGCGTGCGGCCCGCCCCTAAGGACGGACCGCACGAAAGTCCCGAGCCGCTTCACCTCAGGCCGTGGCGACAACCGCCCGTTCCCGGCGCACCGTCGCCGCGGCGAGACCCGATACGCCCAGGTGCACCACGGCGAGGACTGCGGCGAGGGCGATCAGGGACGCTCGCCCTTCGTCCACCTGGTGGAACAGCTCTCGCACATCGAACACCGCGGCCGCCAGCCCGAAGAGGACAACGACAAAGAGCAACCACCGTTCCTCACGGACCCAGATGGCCGCGGCGAGGAGGACGGTGATGGCGACGACCACCGCGACCAGCCAGGGGGCGTCAGGGTTCATCCCGAAGATCGTCTCTCCCGAGCTCTCGGTGGAGACCGGATGCGACTCGGCGCCCGACCCCTCCCCGGAGGACTCGGAGGTGCTCTCGCTGGAGGAGACGGTGGTCTCGGGCCGCCCTTCGCCGGAGCGCCCGCGTTCGATGGATGTTCCTATCGCGAAGATCACGGCCGAGGCCAAGAGGAACAGAATCAAGGCGACCCGAAGCGGATCGCGAGAGGATCTCATAGAAGGCTCCGATCTCTCCTCGAATGCACGCTATGGCGGCCGGGGCTGGTCCCCGCCGCCTCAAGTCAGAACGAGACGCCGGGAGCTGGCGGTCCCCGCTCTGAATGGCCACTGGCGAGCACCGGGATTCGCGGTCCAGGGGCCGATGCCGGAAAGAGCAGGATCAGGGCGGATCGGCCCGCCGCGGGGAACGGATAGGATCGAGCGAGGAGCCGGCCGACCTCCTCCGCCACCGCTAAGAGGAGCCGGGCCAGGAGAAACGCCAGGAGTCCGAAAGGGAGCTGAAGCACCAGCGCGGCCAAGAAGGCCGGCTCGTGGACGGCCGAGAATGGGGAGCTCTCCGCATGGAGCAGCCGCTCGGCAAGCTCCTGAAGGGCGAAGCTCAAGGGCGGGAGAGCGAAGAACCACAGCGGTGCCACGCCGCGCGTTCCCGGATCCCTCGAACGCTGGATGCGCACGCCGATCCCGACCAAGGCGAGAGCGGCGAGCACGCCGATAACGATAGGGAGCTGGGCCGCATATCCGCCCGAGGCGCGGGTGACCTCATCGGCTCCGTGCTCAGTCGCTCGACCGTTGACCAGGAGCGAGCCGAGCGCGTGGGCACCCACTGACCCTGTGACGATCAAGGGCACCGAGAGGAGCCACGGAAGGCGTCTGCGGTTCACAGCCTCCTACGCATCAGGTTCCTGTCGGGATTCCTTGAGACCTCCCCGGTGCATCGCCCGAGAAGCATGTCACAGGGAAGGGCATCTTGATGGCTTGCCGGAGCCTGTAACCTTGGCTTTACATTTTTGGCTATCAGGATGTAGATGTGGTCTGACCCAGTCCTGACTGCCGCGCAAACTAGTCGGTCAGGGATCCGGGCAGGTGCCTTGTGCTCGCCTCCCCGCCGGGCGGACCAGGCCCGGGGAATCGCACCGCGGGGAGAGGTTCGAGTTCTAGTCTCTTCGCCTGCTTCGGCCGCTGGAGCACCAGGCGGATTCTTCCAAGGTGGAGGGTCATCCGGCATTTCGCCGCCGACGTGTTCGCCTTTGACCCTGAGGACGAGGTGAACAGGAAGCAGAAGCTGCCGGAACCTCCGCGGCCTTGGGGCATGCTGCGCCCGACGCCAGACCTTTTGGGAGTCAGTTTTGGGAGTCAGTTCCTCGGAGGCTGAGGCGCCAGTAAGAAATCTCGAAGCGGCACAGGTGAGGCGGCCATTCGTTCTTGGTGCCTCTTGGCTTCCTCGACATCAGCAGTCTCAAACTCGCAGTCATCAGCGAGGCCCCGCGGACGACTTTTGAACCTCCGACCGGCGGATTATGATCAACATGCCCGCCTTAGGCTGAGAGAGCAGCTGATGGCCGACGACGCGGTGCCCACCGACCGGGCGGAGGGCTTTGACCGCGCCACCATCGGGGTCCGCCTGGACCAGGAGCGTCGCCGGGCCAGCCTCCTTGGCGACATCCGGGAGGCGATCTTCGGGGCCCAGGACGGCCTGGTGAGCACCCTGGCCGTGGTGAGCACGGTGAGCGGGGCCACCGACAGGCGCCTGGCCATCCTCATCGCCGGCATCGCCACCGCGCTTGCCGGGATCTTCAGCATGGCCGCCGGG